>VBBD01000013.1 GCA_005882895.1 Candidatus Bathyarchaeota archaeon
GATTTCTGAGTGAGGAGGAAAGCCGCGGTCAGTGAGTCTCGAATTGCTCCGATGATCGGCCCGCCGTATCTTGGAGAGAGAATCTGGTCTTGCACCTGCATGAGCAGACGCGCTTCCGTTCGGGCTTCTTCCCCCTGCGGGACATGCAAGTTCATCTCGTCACCGTCAAAGTCCGCATTGTAAGGTGGGCATACGGTCGGGTTGAGCCTGAAGGTTTTGTAAGGAAGAACCCTTACTCGGTGAGCCATTATAGACATTCTGTGAAGGCTGGGTTGCCGGTTGAAGAGCACAATGTCGCCGTCTCTGAGATGTCTCTCCACGACGAACCCTGGCTGCAGGGCTTCTGCCACAACTTTCCTGTCCGTGACGAACTCGAGTCGGACTCTTCGTCCATCGGGACGAACGATGTAGAGTGATCCAGGGTAGGTGTCAGGGCCGTTAGCAATGAGTCTCTTCATCTCGTCGAGATTGTAATCGGTGGCCTTTTCCGGGATCGTCAGTCGACTTGCAACATCGAGCGGTACTCCTACCTCGTTAATGTCTAGGTTCGGGTCAGGGGACACAACTGTCCGGGCTGAGAAGTCAACTCTCTTACCTGACAGATTACCTCTGAATCTTCCTTCCTTTCCTTTCAATCGCTGAACTAGTGTCTTCAGCGCCCTTCCTGATCGGTGTCTCGCTGGGGGAAGACCTGAGACCTCGTTGTCAAAGTAGGTGGTTACATGGTATTGGAGCAGTTCATGTAGTTCCTGGATGATGTTGATCGGAACCCCTGATTCAAGGGCTTCTCGCAGTTTCTGGTTGATCCTTATGATGTCGACGAGTTTGTGGGTCAGATCGTCTTCCGACCTTATGCCGGACTCAAGAGTTATGGAAGGTCGGACCGAGACAGGAGGGACGGGCATTACCTGGAGGACAGCCCACTCCGGCCTAGCCGCCTTAGGATCCATTCCGAGAAGAATCAGGTCATCGTCAGGAATTCTCTCAAGCCTTTCCCGGACCGTGCTTGGTGTTAAGCGTACCGCGCCTCCTTCGGCCACGATCTCGTGGAAGGTAGTTGGTTTGCCATGCTCGATCGGGTATTGTTTCTGTCCGCAGTGAGGACACTGCTGGGCTTTCTTGGCGTCCTTGATGATCTCGTCTAGGAAAGCGTCTGGGACAGTGTTGAGTCGTTGTTTTAGGTCTGCGTGACGTACTTTGAATTTCTCGATCTTCTCTTCGCTTAGAAGTATTCTGCCGCAGTTTCTGCACGTAATCGAGAGAAGACGATGAATGAGCTTGGCAAAGCTCACGTGGATAACGGGCTCAGCGAGTTCTATGTGACCAAAGTGTCCCGGGCATGCTGAGGCAGTGTTGCCGCAGGTCTTGCATTTTTGACGGGGTTCGAGGGTCCCAAGTCGGCCGTCCATTAACCCAGATACAATGGGAACTCCGTCCTCATCGTAAGTGTCCGCGGCTTGAACTTCCACGGCGGATAGCTTCCGAAGTTCTGATGGCGATAATAGAGTGAATCGTATGCTCTGGATGATCTTTTGAGCTTCTTCCATTGTTGCGAGTGCCATGGTTATGCCCTCTCCTCTAGATTCAGTCGGGGTGCAATTCCAAGAGCCATGAGCTCTTGAACTAGAAGTTTGAACGCGTAGGATATAGCTACCGGAGAAATGACAGCTTTCTCAGCGTCGATCCGGCAGATGTACTTGTTCTGTTTGATGTCGTGATAAGCAAGAGTACCACATGTCTCGCAGACGTAGGCTATGTACTTGTCAGATTCTTCTAGGAGCCGGTCGCGGAGTAAGGCTGATGCTCCGTGTCCGATGAGGCAGTCTCGCTCCATTTCTCCAAATCGTAATCCTCCTCCTCTGGCTCTGCCCTCGGTAGGTTGGCGGGTGAGCATCTGGACTTGGCCTCTGGCTCGGGCGTGCATCTTGTCGGCTACCATGTGATGGAGTTTCTGGTAGTAGACGACTCCGATGAACAGTTCTGCGGCGAGCCGTTCCCCGGTAATCCCGTTGTAGAGGGGTTCTCGTCCGCTCTTCTGGAACCCGAGCTTGGACAGCATGTCCCCTATGGCTTGGGGTCCGATGTTTTCGAAGGCTGTTCCGTCCATTATCTCTCCCATTTGCGATGCTAGTTTTCCGCCTAGTGTTTCCACGAACTGTCCGATAGTCATTCTGGACGGTATGGCATGGGGATTGATGATAACGTCGGGGACGACCCCGTCGACTGTGAAGGGCATGTCTTCTTGGGGTACGAGGAGCCCGATTACTCCTTTTTGCCCATGGCGTGACGCGAACTTGTCGCCTAGTTCGGGGACGCGGAGGTCTCTTACTTTGACCTTGACGAGCTTGCTTCCTTCGATAGATTCGGTTACGAAGACTTGATCGATGGTTCCCTGTTCCGAGGGTCTCATCGTTACTGAAGAGTCGCGTTTCGTCGGACCTTTTGCTTCGAACTCGCGGTATTCTTCCATGAATCTCGGCGGGCTTGTTCTTCCTACGAGAACAGTGTTGCCTGTGGCTTCTGCTTCAGGGGAGATGATTCCGTCTTCCTCGATGAGTCGGTAGTAGCGGTCGCCGCGGTATCCTCTGATTCCTGCTTCTGGAATCTCGAACTTGTCACGTAGTCCTCCCAGGTACTGTCTGCTCTCAGCTTCGTAAATTCGGTAAAATGTAGAGCGGAAGAGACCTCTGTCAACGGAGGATTTGTTGATTATGATCGCGTCTTCCATGTTGTAGCCTTGGAAGGATAGAATGGCTACGACGACGTTTTGTCCGGAGGGACGTTCGAGATAGTTGAAGACTTCCATAGGCTTCGTCTGGACAATCGGTGTCTGCGGATAATGCAAGAGGTGGGATCGCGAGTCCACTCTCGTGAAGAAGTTGGTCGAGAAAACGCCTAGGGCTTGCTTTGCCATTGCTGATTCGTATGCGTTTCGGGGGGACTGGTTGTGCTCGGGGAACGGGATTAGGCTCGCAGCAATTCCAAGCATTACGTATGGAGCAATTTCGAGATGCGTGTGATCCTTTCGGAGGTCGTGTTCATACATTGCAATGAGAGCGTTTTCTTCTTCGTCTGCATCAAGCATCTCTACGACCCCTGACCTTACTAGATCCTGCCAGTTGATTCGTCCCTGTTCGAGTTGGACTAGATGGTCCTCGGTAAGCCGAGGTCTGCCACTATCAACTACGATCAGTGGGCGTCGGACTCTTCCCGCGTCACAGTTGACGTGCAAATCTGGGCGCCCGCCCTGTGCTTCTGGAGGATGGAATGAGACATTCACTTCAGAACTTAGTTTTCCTTCACGCCGGTATTCTCTGAGCTCTCGGGCGAGCGCTTCGGGATCTTTGGAATATCCGGCCAATATTCCGTCGACTATGGCCTTACCCCCTGTGGCTCTGAGTTTCTTGTCAGACTCTTCAATCATGACTACGCCCATTCTGCGCAGTTTGTCGACCATTTCACGTGGTTCGACTCCAACTGAGATGCTGCTGGAGAGGGCGAGATTCTTCACAAGCCCGCAGTTCGATCCTTCAGGAGTCTCGTCGGGGCAGAGCCTTCCATAATGCGTTGGATGAAGGTCCCTAGCCTCAAGGTTTGGTTGACTGCGGCTGAGAGGTGACTGCAGCCTTCTGAGGTGGCTTAGGGTGCTAACGAAGTTTGTTCGGTCTAGCAGCTGCGTTACTCCGATTCTTCCTCTTACCCAGTTTCCTGTTGCAATCGCATGCTGAACTCTTTCGGTGATTATTCCGGGTCGGATGGCGTTAGCGATCGAGAATTCGATGTGTCGTCTGATAGTTATCCTCTCAAGTTGATACTTGAGGTCGCGCGTGAGGTTTCGGAAGGATATTCGAAATAGTTCTGCTAGGAGGGAGCCGGCTAGTTTCAACCTTTTGTTTGCGTAGTGGTCCTTGTCATCTGGGCTTCTCCTCCCAAGCTTGACCTCTATGATACGAGCGGCGATTTCTGTCAGGAAGAGGCCTTTTTCTCTCCTTTCGGACGGCAGTCTGCCGAGGTGGGGTAGGAAGTTTCGGTCCAAGACCGACTCGGCTTTCTTTAGTCTGTACTCGTCAACCTGTCCTGGAGCGAGACGGTTACCGAGATAGAGAAGGGCATCGTGGCTATTGTTAGCTTCTAATGACTTTTCGTAGGATGCTTCGAGCTCGTCCTGTATGTCTGGATCAGTGCTGACTAGCTCTGCGACCTTGGCATCTTCCTCGAAGCCAAGAGCTCTCATCAGGATCATAAGGGGGATGTCGCTGGGAATCCCGGGCATTGTCACGTAGATTCCTGCATCGCTTTTCAGGGCGACTTCAATTCGGGCTCGGAAACCGACTGTTGTGGAAAATATCTTGGCCTTGTAGGTTGGGTTGACACCGGTGTGTTCGATATCTACGAGTATACGGTTCGCAGCCAGGTCTTCAAGTGCAACTATAACTCTTTCCGACCCATTTACTATGAAGTAGCCTCCGGGGTCAAGCGGATCTTCGCCGACGCCTACTAGATCGTCAGATGAGAGTTTGGAGAGTAGGCAGATTTTTGATTTGAGCATGACAGGTAGGTCTCCGATGTAGACCATTTCGGGTTGGCCTTCACGTTCCCCGATTACGGGGATCATTTCCATGTGAAGGGGAGCTGCGTAGGTTAGATTTCGGATTCTCGCTTCAGCGGGATAGATGGATCTCTCTGTGCCGTCCACTTCTATTACTCGGGGTGCTCCGATCTCTATCTTGCCAAGTTTGATGCGTAGTGGATAATCTCCGATTTCTATTGGTAGTTCTCCGACCTCGTCAACTATAGCTTGGAGACCTCTTTCGACGAAGTCGTTGTAAGAGTCGATGTGTTGGCGGACGAGGCCGCTGTCCTTGATGAACTCTTTAGATAGGTTCCAGAGTTGTTGGGTTGTTACTGCCATTCAATTTCACTCAAAACAATGTTCTTCAAAAATCTTCCACGACGTATCTGTAAAAGTCGGACTCGCCCGCGGTCGCGCTCTTCCGGATGACCTTGATGATATCCCCGGGTTTCGCGCCAATCGTCCGTGCGGCAGGGTCGCTTGATTTTATGTAGGGTAGCTGGAAGGGTTTGATGTGATAGCGGCCTAGGACCTCTTTCGCTTCTTCAGGCTTGAGCAGGACGTGTTTGGGGACAAGTTCGTGCTTGAATACGTCATAAGAGAGTTCCTTCTCCTTGTCTTGCTTCTTTACCAATTATTAGTTGCTACCTCGGGAGCGGGGGACGGCTTAGAGTCCGACCTACCACGGGTGAAAAGTACGGCGGCCGGAAACCCGTTAATAAACCTAGTTTCTGGCAAGGGGAACGATGATAAAACTCTTGCCATTGAACGAAGAAATTCGCAAAAATCGCGGACCAATAAATCGACTGAACGATCTCTCTGGCAAAGATTGGATCAAATTCACAAAGTCTTGGTTCAAACACAGCCCGCCGCCCCGAGATAGGACGAAACTGGTTCATCCTGCCGGATTTCCCGAAACGCTTGTCCGCGAATTTGTGGAGTTCTTCACCAAACCGAACATGTGGGTCCTCGACCCTTTCATGGGAACCGGGAGTACGCTTCTTGCAGCAAGAGCAGCAGGGCGAAACGCAGTCGGAGTTGAGATCAATCCCCGCTACGCGTCGATGGCCAGGTCGAGGCTCGAAGATGCTCCGCCCTCCAGTGGAACCTGGCAATTGGCACTCCAGGGGAACTCCCGTAACTTGCAAAAGGTACTGGACGAGAACAAGGTTCCAGAGATCGATTTCTGTATCACATCGCCTCCGTACTGGAATCAACTGAAACGTGCCAGCCTCCGGCAACGCGAGCGCAAGCAGCAGGGGTTGGACACTAACTATAGTAACGATCCGGAGGACATTGGAAACATTAGTAATTACGAGGAATTCCTAGATGCTCAAAAGCGAATCTTTGACGAGGTATATGAGATCGTGAAGGTTGCAGGATACTTGGTCGTTGTGACAAACAACGTTTTCTCAGAGGGTCGGCTTTACCCACTCGCGTTTGAAACGTTGACAACCCTAGCCAAAACATGGGTCCCGAAGGATGAGAGGGTTTGGTTGCACGATGACAAGCGATTACTTCCGCTTGGAATATACAACGCATGGGTCGGGAACCGCTCGCACCAGTACTGCTTGGTGTTTCGAAAGGAATAGTGCGGAGAGCACCTAATTGTTTACGCGCCACTAGATTCCGGCAGCAGTTGCTTCCATCTCCGCGTCATAGGTCTCCCCACTCTTACCTGTGTCAATGTAACGACCTTTCTTCCCCAATTGACTATCGTTCGCAAGAAACTATTGAGATATCTGGATTTTCCAAGCATGCGGGACTCAGAAAAGCTTGATATTCGCCCAATCCAGTAAGCGTTCTATCCGGGCAGGGCAAGGGATTACTAAGTCAGATCATGGGTAGTGGTTAACCAAATTTTGTACCTGGTTTCGGTTGGCTCGGAATCGTCAATGTTTGAGCTTTCTGACTCCCCTAACGGCTGCAACAATAGCAACTAGACACAGCGCTCCGATAGTGCCGAGGTAGATCAAGGGCTGGAGACCCAGTATTGTCCTTGATGGAAGCTGAGTAACGGTTACAATCATAACTATGACGTGCGTTACGTTAGCGCCGAAGACGCTTGTTCCAAGTGCGGTCAAAGTAACGTTGTGATTTCCCAGCCCTGAAGTTACATCAGTCGCGAGGGTCATTGTCGAGGCCGACGAAATGCCGAAATCGAGAGCAACAAAGGGAGGACTGAATACTTCCTCAGCCCCGAGAAGGGATGAAGCAGAAAGATTCACCTGGCCTTTGAAGTAGTCAATGCTCGTCATTGTTAGAGTAAATGTGCGAGATTGGCCCTGTTGAATCACGAACCCCAAGCCAGTTAGCAGGAAGCGAAAGTCCGGCGACGGAGGCGTCACTATGATAGTTAACTGGTGGGATGATAACCGGCTAGTCGCTGTGATATTTACCAGATAGACAAACGGGAGGGTCGAATCTGGCGTGTGAATATCAAGAACTGTCGTTGCGGAACTGCCTGGCGAAATCGTCAGCTCACTTGCACCTAACGATGCCGTCAGTCCTAGAACCTCCGGCACAGTTAGGCTTAACCAAACTGGACCCGAAAACCCGGATTGAGTATCCAATGTGATAATCGAGCTGCTTGAATAGGTGGCATGGATTCTGAGAATTGAAGGCGAAGCGCTGATTGCGAAGTCCGGCTTGTCCGTCGTGGATATTGAGACCGTGGCAGTGTGAGAAAGGCCGTTACTAGTCGCCATCACTGTGATCGTGTAATAGCTGGCCTCATAAGTGCTATCGGTCGCGATGGTCATTGTCACATTCCTGGGGTGGTTTGGCCATAATGTGGTACTAGTCACATTGAAAGATACCAAGAGACCGGGATGCGGGGTTTCGAGAGCAAGATCAACTTCTGCAGCGTAGCCGCCGAGGCTTGAAACATTCAGCGTGACATTTGCTCTTGACCCTAGGAATATACTCAGTGAAGCTGGGAAGGCTCTGAGCATGAAGCCCTCCCCTGGTGGGACGCCATAGATTCCGTCTCGGGTTGTTACAAAGACGAGATCGGGGCCGTTAGTCATAATGGCTTTCTGGATCTCTAAGGGACTGTAAGAGCCCGAACCAGCTACTGTGTAGTTTATTGTAAAGAGCACCCCATAAACAGGATAGGTCGGACTACCTTCTTGGCTCATGGCTGCCGAGTGCACAATACCCGGTCCGTCAGATCGGTCGCAATGGCTTGTAGGATGACTCACCCCGTTTACGCAGTTCACCGTCTCAAGAACGTTCTCGCTGTAGTTGACGGCGAGGGTGTTCCCTTGTATTGAAAGAGAAGTGGGATCGATTACGGACTGATTGGATTGGACCTGAATATCCCAACCATCGAAGGGATCCACGCTGGCCACTTGTACTCTTACGGTGACGACTGTACCTACTCCTGCTACCGCCGTCATTGGAGGATTCACGTAGACAGATCCCGTGGCATGAGCGGAGGGGAAAGTCTTGGGCGATATCGATACTAGCGATGCTAGGGAAAGTATGATAAGCATAGTGCTCAGTCGCTGTGATACGACAACTCTCTGATGTAGCAGGCCCTTACCCTCTCTCTCACTCCTCGGAGTTATCATCAGACATAAGGAGTCTTACCTGAAGAAGGGAGGGAGACGTCTTCAGCCTTGAAGACTCTTGCCAAGTTGGGAGGCTGTGACATGACTAGGACCGTTTCTGCCCTCCTCCAAACCCGACCCGCAAACCATGTTTGTGGGGAGCTCTACTAGGGTCGAGAGCTGTTGAAATGGATCTTGTATAGTTGAACAGTTATTTAGACGAACATTTTGTCTGAGCCTAGTAGGCCGGGGTCGCCTAGCCTGGTAGGGCGTCGGATTGCTAAGCCAGATTGTTGGTCGCGGAGATCCGATGGGCCTTAGGCCCTCGTGGGTTCAAATCCCACCCCCGGCGCCTTCCTCAAGAATACTTGCTTCTGAAATTGACTTCTAGACTTGTCTTAAATCCGCATTGTGATCAGTGAAAGGCTCTAGGGAGTCTAAGCCTCCTTCCAACAACTCGACGCCTTGAGATTGATTAGAAAATAGAGGAACGATTTGCAGGACGACTCTACTGGATTCGCGGCGGGCGAGCGGATAGCCCAGCGGTCAGTATGGACCCTCTTGGCCCTTGGAATCGTTGAAGTCATCTTCAGCATGGTGACAGGGAGCGTCGCTCTGTTCGCGGATGGTGTCGATTCGTTGTCTGACGCTTCCGTATCTTTCTTCGTCTGGACCGGATTGCATTTCGCCCGGCGGAGGCCGAGTAAGAGGTTCCCGTTTGGCTATTACAAGGTCGAGAGCTTGACAGCTCTCATAGCAGCACTGATCTTGGTTGCGGCTGCATCGTTCATTTTCTTGAGGTCTTATAGAGCATTGCTGAGTCCGAAGCCTCTTAACTTTCTACCCGCGGCTCTAGCAGTCCTTCTCGTCACTGGACTCGTATCCCTTTATCGTGCGTTGCAGATGAGGCGGGTGGCCTTAAAGTACAAGATTCTCTCGTTGAATGTGGATGCCAAGAACTCGATAAAGGATGCTTCTTCATCGTTCGTAGCGTTTGGCAGCGTTCTCTTAACCACTCTTGGATTTCATGAGGGGGCGGACGCTTTTTGGCGGTATGCTTATCGCTTTCTACATCTTAACGGTCGCGTATGTGGCGTTAAGAGAATCTTCGCTGGTTCTTCTAGATGCGTTTCATGATCCAGAACTCACGAAGGAGATAGAATCTGTGATTCACCTGAACCGTCAAGTTAAGAGCATCAAAGAGCTCAAGCTGAGAAGAGCCGGACCATTCATCGTAGGGATCTTGGAAGTCGCTGTTGATGGAGATATGACGGTGCGACAAATGCACATCGTCGTTACAGAGTTGGAGAACTCCATCAAAAAAAGAATTGCTGGGCTGAGAAATCTCACCGTGAAGGCTATCCCAACCCCTTAGGCACGTCTCATCTTAAATATCGGATTTGCACCGGTCAAGTATTCGGGGAATCTATGAGCATAAGCTGTCCTAGATGTGGACTTGAAGTGTCCAGCCCACCCGAGCGAGAATGGAGGTTTCAAGGATATCGAGTTTCAAGGTTCCGCTGCGAACGCGGAGACAAATTCAATCTTTACTCTGGAGCCAACAAGACGTTCACCATACCAAGACCTGCCCTTGGCCATAATCAGTGTAAGGCTTGCATGACTGACAACCCACGTGAAGCCATTTATTGCAAGAACTGTGGAACCAAACTGTAACAGGTTCAAACTCCCTTTGGAACAATGAATTCTCTCGTCCGAGCACAGTGAGCCTCGGTGCTTCGCGATCCCGTGGGTTCTACCAACTTTTCGACGACTTAATTCAGTTGGGTCGTGGTGATTAGCTCCTGCACTCTATGGGAACCTCCTCCGTTTGCTGCCACCTGTATTCGAGCTTTTACCAGAGAAAGAAGCGGTTCGAGCCGGGAACGGCTCAAAGAATGCGGTGGTGATGCCTGAATGAAGAGGGCTCTGGTAATTCACCCCATCCTCTCGATCTATATGGGTGGAGAATTGCTTTGTCTACAAGTTTGTCGGGCTCTTCTCCAAGCAGGCTACAAAGTAACTCTTTATTCTGACACCAACAACCCTGCAAAGGCCGACGAGGTCTATCCTGGAATGGGAAAGGTCCTAAGCGAATGCTATCATGTCCAGTCTAGTACTTCTCATAGATCTATTCCGGGAATAGCAGTTATCAAAGATTTCAAGGACATTAGAAAGACGGAATCATACTTTCAAGAAATCGACCCAGATGTTACCTTTTGTACTCAATCTTCTCCTTTCCACGTTCCCTCGCGCCTATATCATTTCATATATCACGGGACGGACCTATTCCAGTATTCCGCGAGCTACTCGTCCAGCTCTTTTCCTAGACAAAAACTACCTCACGGATATATTGCCGCGAAAAGAGGATTGAACGATTTTCTTAGGAAGATCCTTCGAGTTAGGCCTCCAAGCCCTGACTGGTACTTTGCCCTTTCTCCTAGTATTCTGGAGCGTTTGAGAAGCAATGGATACAGGAATTCTTCTCTTATCTTCCAACCTTGCACTCCGTTTAAGCCAAGACAGAAGACGGAGCAGGTGATTCAGGTAACTAGACTGATTCCTGAGAAGCGCGTTGAGATATTTCTTGAAGCTGCGAGAAGACTGCCCGAATATCGTTTCGTACTACTGGCGAGAACGAAACCAGGCTTGGAGGCCTACGCTCGGGATATCGAGAAGAGAATCCCGGCGAATGTGGTCTACCGAAAAACCACTTTAGGGCAGACACCTTACCTCCTTGAGGAGAGTAAGGTCTACCTCTACACTGGCGGAGAAAATGCAATGATGCTGAGCGTTATTGCGGCGATATCGGCGGGTTGTTATCCTATAGTTGCCAAGAATACTGGTCCCGAAGAGACAATAGATGCTCTTGGCTTAGGGACTACTTTTAGTTCGATTGATGATCTTATTCCAACCATTCGTAAGGTAATGCAGGAGCCTACTAATCCTATGGAAATATCGGAGAAAGCAAAACCGTTCAGCCCAGAAAGGTTCGAGCGGAAAATTGTGGATATTGCTGATAACGGTGTAAGGCGGGAGGTGGGCGGTAACTAGCGTTCTACGGTATACCCATTGAGACCGAGGAAGCAGGGCAAGCTCTTCGTCTGCTCATTTGGGCGAGCTTCCCCGTTGATCGACCGATGATTCTGCCAACAAGGATCGGCTTAACGAGGAGGGGCAAACTCTTCCTCTTGGTCGCCGACCGTGCAATTCTCCCGCATCAGTTCCTAAAGAGAATGTTTGTGACGTGGAACTGGAGGCTTGTCCGGTCCAGCTCACAGTATTACGATTTGAAAATCGGCAGATATACGATCAAGCTTCATCCCGAGTACTTCCACATCATCTTCGGTGAATGGGGCGAATGGAAGAAATACCATCTTCCTCCCTTCGCCTTGAAGGGAGCCACTGTTCTCGACATAGGGGCGGGGTGTGGTGAAACAGCCCTGTTCTATTTCTTCCACGGGGTAGAACGTGTAATTTGCGTCGAGCCAAACCCCGACCTGGCAAGCATAATTAGCGAAAACCTTGGTTCCAACAAGTGGAACGCAGAAGTTCATGCGAGATCGTTTGACACTGAAATGCTGAACCTAGATTTTGATTTCATGAAAATGGACTGCGAGGGATGCGAAACTCAGCTACTAAGCGCTGACACACTGCCTGCTTGCGTCATGGAAGTCCATGATAGACACGTTCTGCATGCTTTGATGAACAAATTCGGTCTAAGAGTCGCGAATTCAAAGGCAGGTGGAAAGAACGCACGCAGTAATGATTTCGAGCGTAGGCAATTTCGAATGTACTATCTCGGTTGGAGATTTACAAGGGCTAGGGAAAAATTTCGCGAAACGAAAGGGCTGAGGAGACTCTACTACGCAATTATCCTAGTCATCCTCGAACTGCATCCTGACTTCGTAAATGTTTACCGCGCTAGATGGGGAAGAGTTTGGGAAGCATACTACTTTCCCGACAAAACTGATGGCAAATGGCATAGCAAGTAGCCAAAAGCGACATCGTCTGACAACCCATTCGAGACGTATAATCGCTTCGGAATCTCGTTCAGCCGGAAGAACTAAACATAGGCTGTCCAACTGAGAATCCCTGGCCGCTGAGCACTGCCTCCAGAGTCAACCGCCAAACCATCGGCCAGCCCATTCTTGAAAGAGTGCCGAGTCGTGAGTCCCTCGAAGGCGAACTCTGTCTCGTGGGTCTTCGAGAGCAGTCCTGTCTACAGCTTCAACCACAAGAATATTAACGTCAAAGGCAAGAGCCATCTCCCTCGTAATTCCGAAGGCCCGTAGAAGAGAGAGTGCTAGCTAGAAGTGAAGGTTGAGCCAGAAGGCTTCTTCGGTGAGATCCGAGCCGGCCTAACGCGTGAGAGTATCGGCTCTCGGTTTAGGGCAATAAGGAAAAACCTTGGTCTGATCCCCCGGGCATCGTTTCTTCACTATTTGATTCTCTCCCTCACACTTGTACTAGCTTCACTGGTTCGCCTGCTTCCGCTTCGCTGGGGAGCGTACATTTCGGAGTTCGATCCCTACTTCAACTTCAACGACATGCGACAGATTACTGCTAACGGGTGGCAATCCTGGTTTAGTTATGTCAATATTGCTGAGTGGTTCCCGTTCGGGCGTGCGCCCGTCACCACGAGCTATCCAGGGACCAGTTTCACCGGGGTGCTGATCTACCAGTTCTTTCAGTCTATTGGTGTTAACATCAGCCTCTACGATGCTGCTGTTTACAGCCCAATCTTACTGGGCGCTTTCGCTGTCTTAGCCACCTACTTCTTTGCAAAGGATCTATGGGGAAAGAGTGCCGGTCTGTTCGCTGCTTTGTTTGCAGCCTTCAGTTCGAGCCTGATCAGCCGTACGGAGCTCGGGTTCTTCCGCAACGAAGGGGTTGGAGTCCCGACGATGATTCTTACCTTCCTCTTCTTCATGCGAGCAGTCAATCCTGGGAAGAGTTTGAAGTGCACGATCATCTACAGCATGATGTCGAGCATTAGCCTCATCTACATGTCGTTCTCATGGGGAAGTTTCCGTTACGCGGCCGAGGTGTTGAGCTTGTTCGCCTTGGCATTAGTTGTTTTGAGACGTTACACTCCCCGTCTCTTTCTCGCTTACGGAATGACCTTGGGTTTCATGCTCTACATAGGGACTGAAATCCCACTTTTAGGACACGCGTTTCTGACCGAGAGCACAACTATCGCCTTGGTGGGAGTTATGGGTCTCCTAATCGTGATGGAGCTTGCTAGGTTAGCCCCTTCAACTAGAGGAAGGCTGAGCATCCTTGGTGTCACCATTGTCTCTTCAGCCGTGATCCTCTTTGGATTGGTAAGCACCAAGATAATCTCAGGGTCACTCCTCCAAGGAAAGTTTCTCGCTACGGTCGACCCCTTCGTCAGGAACAACATACCACTCGTCGCGTCAGTAGCTGAGAACCGGCCTTCCACCTGGGCGAGCCTTTACCTCGAACTTGGAAGCCTGATAATTCTAGCAGTCTTCGGCTTCTTCTTCGCATTCCAACGACTGCGCGAGGGCGATGTTCTATTGATAATCTTCGGGGTCACAGGGTTCTACTTTGCCGCAAGCTTAGTCCGGCTAACTTTGATCCTAGCTCCCGTTATGGCTACTCTCGCCGCGATAACTGTGGTCGAGCTGGGCAAGCCTGCAATGGATATTATTCAGCAGACGGTGCTCTTTCCCCGGCGGAAGCTACGTTTCACCAGCAGAGTAAGCCGAGAATTCAGCCTTGGCATACTGCTCATCATAATGATCTTGGTGGTTCCCACTTTCATCAACGCTGTCCAATCGGCTTATACTCCGACCACCATCGCCTCAGCGAGTCTTCCAGTCCGAGCAGCGGTCCCTGACTGGCTTGAAGCCCTCTCCTGGATGAGCAACAATCTGCCACATTCAAGTGTCGTCTTCGCCTGGTGGGACTATGGCTACTGGATCACAGTGAACACTGGACTCAGTACGCTTTCAGATAACGGAACCGGGAACACGACGGCAATACAGGACATTGCAACCGGGTTCATGCTGAACGAGTCGCTAGCGGTCCAGTTAATGCGTCAGGAGAGAGTCACGCACGTCGCCATCTTCATCAGCTACAATCGCGGGTTGTGCGGCTCGAACGGACCGCCTTTCTGTGGCTACGGGGATGACAGCAAATGGTACTGGATGGTCCGGATAGGCAACAACACTTCGATCAACACCCCTTTGGGATCTGCCAACGTCAGTTACCGGCAGGTGATCACAAACCCCCAAACAGGCGCGTCGGACTACCACCGGATGGTGAAGATAGGAAACAGGACTACTGATGAGAGGATTACCAGCAATTTTCAGAACGTTCAGATTCCCACTAGCAATACCGTTCTGGGCATGCTGATGCGAAATAGCTATCCTGGAGGACGTCCGAGCGACCCGAACGATACCGCTGTCACTCCACACTTCTTCGTCCAGGACTTCGCCTCTTCCTCCTCATACGTTCTCTTGTATTCTGTTAGGTATCCTGACTCGCCGTCGATGACGGCCCAGCTTACACCAGCGATCGTCGCGCCTACTGGCGGGAACACTAGTATCACAGGGTCACTGACCACGTCGACAGGCAAACCAGTCGACACTACAACCAGCAAGTCTCCGGTTATTCTGGAGTACTCTTCCAACCAGGGAAGCAGCTGGAATTTCATAGCAAACGTCAACGCAACAGCCGGACATTTTAGTTACGCCTGGACCACCAAGCTGCCCACCGGCCAACCATACGTTCTGGTACGGGCCAGGTGGCAGGGTGATCCGGCTCAGCTCTTGGACATCGCGGTCACGATGACGCAGCCTCTGACCTTTATGTGAGAGAGTTCTTTAGACTTCTGGGGGTCCAACGGACCCTTCCATTCGTTGTCGAGCGTACTTGTCGTCTGGCGAGAATTTTGCTGGGCGAGGATTCTTAGTCGGGGTGCCACAGACCGGGCATATCTCCTTCAGAGTGTATCTCGAACATTTTGGGCATCGTCTCATCAACCATTTCATCCAAGCTTCCTTCCCTCGCCGCCAGCCTTCTTGATGGTCCCGAGGACCTCCTCTACTGCTAGGCTGAGGGTTTTCTCGGCTGCTTCGAAGCTGGGCGCTTCTACTTCTATTCTGTACTTGGGAGATCCGATGGAGTAGATTTTCACTTCGCTCCCACGGGGCTTGCGTATCTTCTTCGCGCTCATCAGCGCTTGCTTGATTATCTCCACTCCGCCCGGTTTGTGGCATGTTACCGAAACGGTTCCTCGTACTTTCGACCTCTCGAGGCGAATCTTGGTCTTCGTGACCTCGGCTATAGCCTGAGCCCACTCGGATGACAAACCACCTTTCACCAGGACCTCGGGACCTTCGTCCAAGGCCTCTTCGAGAGGAGAATAGAGTCCTCCGAACTTGTCTAGGAGAATTTTCCTGATATCCTCAGCGTCCTCTTCTGTTTTTTTCAGCTTGTCAGCCGCGCTCTTCAAGATCGCCTCGGCTTTTCGCTCTTTCTTCCATTCCAGCATTTTCTCGGACTTTTCTCTCCCCGTGACCCTTCTGAGGGAGAGATCTATCTGGTTCCGCTGTGAGCTGACTCGTAGGACTTTCAGGACCAGCTTCTGGCCCTGTCGCGCGTGCTCCCGGATGTTCCGGACCCATGTGGTTGAGATCTCGGAGATGTGGACGAGACCCTCGATTCCGCTGTACTCGTCGAGCTTCACGTATGCACCGTAGTCTTCGACTCTAGTTACCGTGGCAACGACTAGGTCGCCGACTTCCGGCATTAGCGCTTGCGAAGCCTGGCTGCTCATCTCGATTATTCCAGTCCTCCTCTATGCGAGGGGCTGTAATATTTCTCCTCTAATCTCTGCTTTTCCACCCGTTGGTTGAGCTAGAAGCTCATCGCAAACGGTGCATTTCACATAGTTGCTTGTTCTCTCGAAAATTACCTGTTCATTCGCGCACTTCGGGCACTTCACTTTTAGGAATATGCTTCGAGGCTTTGGAATCAGTTCCCATCGCATGGGGTTAGGCTCCGACCTCCAGTTTTCTCAGCCTAATACCTAGCCGCTCAATTGTATAGTTGCAGGTTCGACATTTCAGTTTGACAAGTGCTTTCTTGGTTGTCTTGGCGGTGCGTTTCAGTTCGGGAAATTTCTGCCCGCCGTAGCCGTGTTTTCGTCTTTCTTGTCGTCTGGCTCCCCACGATAGGGTCCGCTGCTTGCCTGCCTTGTAGACTGCGACGGCATGTGCTGTGTGGTGTTTGCACTTAGGGCAGTAGGTGTTGATCTCTTTTGGATACTTCGTTTTTCTTTCACCGTGAGGAGGGCTGGGTTGGGGGCGGGGGCGTCCTTTTATCCATTATCCCTGTTGCTTGGTCTTATCTCGATCGCGGTGCCTTGCCGTATTAGGCTCTCAGCATTCTCGTACGGAAGGACGGCGATGTCTTCTTTCAGGAATGGTCCGTGAGTCTTCAGGTCTACGCCTATGATAGAGGGCATGTCTTTGACGAATCGAAGTAGGAGCTTGTCCTTCTTTGTCTCTGGAGAGTTCGAGGGCTCTATTCCCTGTACCGTGTCTTCCTTGAACTTTCGATAGTGGCGAGCAAGAGTAGAGAGTTCTTCCTGTGCCCATTTCTCCGAGGCGTGCGTCGTGACCTGGGCGTTTGTCTGGGACGTGCTCCAGATTTTCGAGAGTCTTCGGTCAATAAGCTCGACCACTAGCCGTTCTATTCTCTTTGTTTCTTCGTCTAGAAGGATGGCTTTGAGGGATCGTTGGTCTAGGTTTCTCTGTGCTTCCTTCAATCTTCTGACATAGGCGGCTACGTCTCGAAAGAGCTCGGGTCTAAGCTCCTGGAGTTCGGGGCTGTGGAACTCTCGTCGCCATGCTTCAATTGTTTCATCATAGATAGTAGCCGTGCGAAAGCATCTCTCTGGAGGACGAGGCTATCTCATTGGCGAGCTAATAATATCTTGAGGGTGGTCTAGGCGATGGGCTCTGCTCGGTGCTTGCAGAGAAGGAGCATGGCAGCGATCGAAGGCAATTGGACAGTCTCGTCGCGGTATGGTCCGAATTGTTTATCCCCGAGTCTAAAGCCTGGGGACTCCTTGACTTTGACTTTCATTTCGCCCTGGAACGCGAGAGGTTCTGTGAACGGGTCGAACTCGTCTAGTCTTTCCTCCTGAACCTTCATCGCGAGCAGTCCAGTGTGGCCGTTGAGGGTTCCCGGCATTCTGATGAGTCTGTGAATATCTGTTGTTACGACGGTGTCTATTCTTGCCGATTTCTTCTCGACGGCCTTTGATATCAGGGTTTTCCAGGTGGACATTCCAATGCCCTTCACTGAGCTCCAGAATGGTTTCCTAAGTAGGTCTTCCCTATCCCAGGACCTCAAGGCGCTGACCTGAGTTGACGTTAGGCCTATCTGGTCGAACTCGCTTCCGAGAAGATCGTAGATTCCAGCAACTATTCGTCCTCTCCAACCCGGCTGACCCATTAATGGGCCTTCTGCGACTCTTGTTCCGCCGACACTGGTCTCCTCTAGTTCGTGCAGTTGTGGGTCTAATCCCTGAGCTAGAAGATAGTCGGCTATTTCCCTGCGTTCTTCTTCACCGAGCTGTGAGGTTTGTTTGGAGTATACATGGACATGGTATCCACGGTGTCCTGAGAAGAATAGTCGGGTGGCTTCATGGTCTATTCCCAAATCGGTGTAGAGCATCTCCAACAGCTTTGCAGTTTCCTCCTTGGCCTCCTGGAGGCATCTATCGCAGAGCCAGGTTTGCTCTTCCATACGATCATTCTTACACGTGGGGCAGAGCTTTGGAGCACCTCCATTTCCCGTTGTGCCACACGCTTTGCATTTCCAATTGTCATGGTCCGGTTTGCATGGTGTGTTGAGATGGTCCGCGTCAATATCGAAGACCAGATCGGCACCAGTCCATCCCTTCGCGTCCATCGGTGCCGTAGGTTCGCGATAGTAAGCCGTGGAGAAGTAGACATGCAACGGGACCAAGTCCCGGACAGCTGTCAAGAGCGAGGCAGGATCTTTGAAAGCACGGTGGCGGACCATGAACTTTCCCCCAAAGAGCAGGAACCCGTACTCCCTCTCCGCCGGGCTCGGAGGCGGGTCCATCTTCCTATTCAGGTCGAGGTAGTATTGTTGGAATCTCTGTCTGATGACTTGTTCAGCTGGGTTCACGTTTCGGCCCTCTTCCGGTCAGGATTCTCGCTTTTCTCTTGTAGTAACTCAGGGGATTTCTGATTGTGCTGCAGATCTCGTCCGGTTTGTAGCAGACCCCGTGAGTCTTGAGCGTCGTGCACATCGGGCAGGTGTACTTTGTTCTCCCTCCTCTCTTGCCGGCGATGTGTTCAACTTGGTAACGGGTCATTTTCTCTGAAAAGTCGCTGGCTGGCTTGAATGTCTTGACGATCTCCTCCTCTCCTGCTCCGATATTGACGAGGAACGATGCCAGGGTGAATCGACCCATGTGTTGCACATTCTTTCCTTCCGCGAGATTGTCGATGAGGTGTCTGACGCAGGGAGGCATTGCTTCTGGCGAGGGTACTTTCGGAAGTTCATAGTGGGATGGAATGCCTAGCCATTTCGTGATGAGTCCTCTTGTCCGTTCGACCTTAGGCTGCAAGAGCTTCGGCACCTCGCCGGGAAGCCTACCGCTCCTGTTCACTATCCTCGTTCTGACCTCTTCCTCAAGGAGACGGGCCAGTTCTTCTCGAGTAGCATAGACTAAACCGTGGTCCAGAATCCTATTGGGTAGCTTCCATTTTGGCTCTTTGAGATGGACAGAGTTCCTGAGGTAGTCGGTCAGTGAGATCGCGAAATCGTAGAACCTCTTTCCGGGCTGGGCATCGATTTTCTTTAGCTTCCATCCGAAGGTTGTCCGGGCAATGTAATCGAGCTTCTCCGGGTTTTCCTGTCGGAGTAGCTCGTAGGCTCTCTTGGCTTCCGCGAGCGCGAATCTTCTCTGCGCTCTCTCTTCCCCTGTAAGACTCAGGATAAGATTGGAAACCGGGAATGAGAGTATCTCAGCGTTCTCGTTGTTAAACTCGTTCGAGACTCTTCCTTTTGAGAGGGCTTCTTCCAGCCTCTTTTCTGCTCTCTCCAGGACTGGGCTGAAGTCCGGGGATGCGATGTCGTCGATGGAGATTCCTAGTTCTTTGATGTAGTCGGAGGCTTCGTTGAGGAAGGGATACTTGGCTAGATCAGCCCTTGTTAACATTAGGTTCTTCTTATTCGGCCTCTATTCTTGGGGCGAGATAATAAAGAAGCCTTCCCTGCTGGGGCATTTCGAACTCTACTTTGATCGGCATGTTGGTGGAGAACTCGAGAGACGTGACCTCTGAGGCTCCTGAGCCCGCTCGTATTATCTCTCCGAGATAGTTGAGGTTGTAGGTAGCTTTCGTCGGTTCTTTCACGTCAAGTTCGAGAATAGCGTCGCTTCCCTTGTCCAGTTCTATCAGCGCACTAGTCAGCTCCCCTGATGCCCTGACAACGAATCTTTCCTGGCTTACTTCGAACTTGACGTTGTCGCTTATGGATTGCGCGTCATCGATAATGTCTCGCAAGCTTGCTGCCGTAATCTTGACTCTCGCGTTGAACGGGACCTTTGGAGTGGGAACTTCTTCGGTGGAAGGTTCGAGGGTCGGTGTTATGAATTTCCTGACAATGTTGCCTTTGAGAGTGATGTTGAGCTTTTTGTTCGCATCATCATAGACGACCTCGATGGATTCATCGCTTTTGGTTCTCTTCAACAGTTTGAGGAGGTTCGATACGCTAAGGCGGAGTTTCGTTGGAGCTGTGCACTCGTATGTGTCGAAGGCTGTCTTGGGCCATTCGAAGTCGACCATTGCTATGTGGGATGGGTCCATGGAACGCAGCTTGATCCCTTCGGGCGAAGCGTTGAAGTCGGCCTCTTCGATCAGGCTTGAGATTGCTCCGATTAGGTTGCGGAAGAGCCGTGCATCGTTCATGGTGGCTTTGAACATGGGGTTTGCCGGCTTTTCCTTCTTAGCAAACGTTTCCGCTATTGAACTTTCTAGCAATTTCTAGCTGTTCTCCCGCCATGTGGCTCCGCAGTTGGTACATCTAAAGAATTGGGTCGAGGACTCGTCTCCACCCCTCGTCTGGACGAGCCAGTAGAATGCCTCGTGGTTGTTGCACTTCGGGCATTCAGCCTTGGCCTTGGGTAGGGTTCGTATCTTCTGTTCCTCCCGGCCTATGACCACGATCTTCTCCCTCTCATGGGCCAGTTTGCTTACTTGCTTGTCGCCGCGGCTGCTAGTGTAGCCGCATTTTCCGCAGGCCATGAACACCTTCTTCTCTCTCTTAGCGGGCAGGAGCGTAGACCCGCATTTCGGACAGAACTGCAAAACAGGTTCGCTCTCCAAAAGCCTAGGAGGCGAATTTATTTGTTAGCTTGGAAACCCATGTTTTTCCCGAAAAATCGCGATCTGGCGACCAAGTGGGCGATTCGCAAGGGCTCAGGGAGCGTTCCTGTTGCCCAAGTTGTGGAGAGAATCTGCTGAAGGACCCAGGGCGGAAGGAGACTTTTTACCTGCAACCATTTCGTTCCAACCTTGTATGGTTTGAAGCCGGTTGAACTTTTGTTTCTCGCCGAGTCGATCTGGATGACTGGTAGCCCGGTCAACCTGTCGATGACCTTGGTGTCGAGTTGACCTTTGGGATCGTGTGTCATGATCAGCCTAAGTTCCGGAAAGAATCTCGCCCCGAGGATCGCAGATCCAATTGACTTGCTCTCCGGAATAGGCTTCGAAGGAAAGACCAGCACTCCGTCTAGGAAGGTACCGCCCCTCACGACTGCGCCCACCAGGCGCCGAGGGTTGCAGAGGTCGAGTCCTAGTGTCCTGATCTCCTTCTTGACGGTAAGCCTACGCGTCATGATTGTTGTCTGAGCTTGGATAGGGCTACTTCCGCCAGTACTGAGAAGTTCTTGCTAGGGTCGAGATTCTCTGTCTTTAGACAAGCTACGATCTCCTCGAGTGTGATCATTTTCTGCAGCCAGACATGCCCCAGTAGAGCCTCTAGACTGTTAGCCACGTCTCCTCTGTCTACTCGTCTGGGAAGAAGCTCTCTCAATCCGGCTCTTGCTGCCGCCTCTGCCAAGATCCTGTCTTGGATCTTCGTTCCTCTTGGCCGACCATTGTTCTCGGTTAGAGCTATCGAGTAGGCGAAGTTCAGGAGGGAATCTCCGAACTGAGCGAGTCCAGTGTTTGTCAGAATCTTGCCTAGATCCTCGTCGTTCAACCATGATTACCGGTGAGACCGGAGATCCTTGCGCTATTGAAGATGCTTATTGGAAGAGGATTGATGGTAGAGCGTTGAGGGACGTTATTATCGAATCAGCCCCCGCCTCCTCCAGTTCCTCTCTTGAATAGAATCCCTGGGGCAGTCCAATTGTTCTGGTGCCTGCCCGCTTTCCGCCCAGCATATCCACAGGCTCATCTCCAACCACAAAGCATTCCTTGGGCGGGAGATGGAAGTTCTCGATGGCTTTCAGGTAGGGTTGTGGTGATGGTTTGAATTCCGCAACTTGTTCTGGGGTAACTGCGCACCGGAAGTAGTCTTCTAGTCTCCATGTGTCCAAACGTTTCGTGAGCCGTGTCTTTCGCACGAAACTCACAATGCCCATGACAAATCCCTTCTGTTTGAGTTGTTCTAGGAGTTTAACGAGATCGTTTCCGGGCCCTGTCTGATCCATTCTGGCATCTAGCTTCTGGAAGAATCTTGCCCGGACTTCATCGTCGCGTTCAAGTCCTTGTTTTCGAGCTAGGGAGACGGCTATTCCGCTTATCTTGAGGGTTTCTCGCGCCTCACCATTTCTGATGAGGTTTCGGGCCCGCTCGAGAGCTTCGTAAGCTGTGACGGTCACGTTGAATTCTCTAAGTGTCTCTTCGATCAGGGAGATCCAGAGTCTCCGGTCTCCGTAGAGTGTGCCATCAAAATCGAAGATGATGCCCTTCGATGGCAGAGGGCGGCCCCGGCTTAGTTCTCGGCTTCGGCAGTTACCGCGGCGCTGAACTTTTCTATGAATTCGTCGGTATCCTGGTGGACCTTTTTCGCGGCTCGTTCAAAAGCCTTCTCGGCTGAGGACTCACCTTTCATTCTCAACGTTATGACTGGTTTGGTGAATAGTGGGTGTGGGAGGTCGTAGCCTGCCCAGTCCACGGTCTTGTCCGCCAAGAGCGCGTCCTGCATTAGATGACCGAAAGTGTGGCCCTCTCCTTCAACCTCGACTTTTAGGAAGCCCTTGGACTTCTTCAGGACGTTAACTTTCAACTTGGGACGTTTCCTCCTGGTCCAAAGTCGTCTGCTAGTCTTCTTCTTTCAACATTTAGGCATAGCGTGCAGCGGAGAATTCTTCCTGATAGTACTAGTTCGCCTCCGCATCTAGAGCAGTAGGCTTTGATCACGCCCATGTCCCGTCCGACAGTTGTCAACTTGGGTATTCGCTGGCTTACATCGATTACTTTTCCCCGGATAATGTCGTTAGGTTTGCAGACATCGCCCATGAATCGCTCGAACCTTGGACTGGAGTTAGAAATGTGCAGCATCCCAGTGAACGGCGGTTGCAGCTTGTGCCCGTCGACCACTACAATGTTAACAATGGCCATTTTCTCTTGCACCTTCTCAACAACACCGATGATTGTGGACCCTTCCTCTGGCACGACCGGGGGTCCTGCTGAGGTTTTTACAGATACTATGTGGCGGTTGGAATCAACCGCGGCCACTCCTGTTTGGGACGAGTAGACTGTTCCGTTCACCTCTACTGTTCCACGGCCTGGCATGAATTCTTCGACAACGCCAAGCTTTTCTCCGGGAACGACAAATTGTCCGTCCAGCTTCTTTATCATGGCTGTTCTGGTAACCTTTCAGGAACAGCCTCTTTTGGTCGGCCCGATTCTTATACCCTTGTCTTGAGACGGGATGATGCTCGATCCTGGTTAGATGCTCGGCTGTGTCGGGCGGGATCATTCCTGAAAAACGGTAGTTTATCGCATTTTTTGCCCGCATTCGGGGCAGAACTTGGTCCCGGCGGCGACCGGTTTCCCGCAGTTGGGACATGGTGTCATGGCTTGTGCAGGGGGCGGTGCTACGAACATGGTTGCTCCACAGTTAGGGCAGAACCGAGCGCTCTGTTGAACACCATTCCCGCACTTGGGGCATGCGACAAGTGCCGCCTGGGGCTGCATTGAGGGTTGCATCTGCGCGTTCATTACCTGGGGTATGAGGACCATTCCTGACCCGAGTCCCGCGCCCGAAGAAGAGCCAAGGCTGGCTCCAATGTCTTTTGCGGTCTCCATCCTCAGCACGTCTGATGTGGCTGCTCTCTGTTTGATCCAGAAGAGTCTATCTCGGAACTGATCGGAGGTGTCGATGCCTTCGAACTTGAAATCAACAAGGTCGGTTCCGATTCTTTTCAGAGCGTCGTTGATGTTGACCTTTACAGTGACCGATGCCTTGTCGAGCTGGGTGAATGCTGTTTGAAGATCATATTTCGACATTTCATCGATGACTCTTTCGTTGATGAAGCCTCGGATGAAATCGTCCACTTGTGACGTAGCGTAAGCACCCTGTCCTCCAACGACCTCGTTAACGAACAGGTTCGGGTCGGTCACCCTAAGCCAGGCTGTCCCGTGAACCATCAATGGAGCGAGCTCTGTCGTCTGTGCCTTCGCGCCCCATTTGCCGGCGAACTGTTTCGTAGAGACGTATATCACCGTGGCGGTGAAGGGCGTTTTGCCCCCGAAGAATATGCGGTATGCTGAAGTTATGAGGGGAAGATTGAGTGTTGTGAGAGTGTGTCTTCCTGGTGGAAAAACGTCGTATGCTTTGCCATCTTTGAGGAAGACAGCTGTCTCGTACTCGTGAACGACTAGTTGGGCGGCGTTGGTGATTTCTTCTACTGGGTATCGCCAGACGATGTCGTCTGGGCCTGCTCCTCTCCATTCTATGACTTGTGGCATTACTGCTGGACTCCCAAGATCACGTCTTTCCGTCCGTTATAGGCGGTTTCAAGAGAGTCGACAGCTTTCAACGCGTCGGAAATCTTTCCTTTCGCTTCTTGGACGCGCCCGTTGTCCACGGAGTCCTTGAGTCCTTGAACTGCGGTAGTTACGCTATCTGTCATTTGCAGGAGTTGCATGTCATAGTCCATCATTCTATCCAAGTCAGGCTCCTTGACCTTCGTGACATCGAAGAAGCCGGCATATCCGTATTCTGAATGGTTGATGCGCTCAACAACTCTATCGAGCCGGGCCATCAAATGATCTGTGTCGTCCCACGTGTCGTTGATGCCCTGGTTGACAAGGGATCTGTAGGTGTCTTTCGCTTGTGATTCTGCACTGGACAGTTTCTGGTAGATCTGGTTTCTGAGAAGCTTGTCTGACTCGCGGCGTATTTCTCTCTCCTTGTATCCATGGAATCCTGGAATTAAGAGCATGATTTTCTCTTGCAGATTGGTCTGGGACTTGGCCCTGTCGTAAAACGAGCTGCTCGGCTGGCTCAACTTCGAACCTTTCCCTGATATTCAGATTCCCTGTCCTATGTTCCTTTTAAGGGTGTCAAAACCCAGGCGGGTGAAATCCGGGACTGCCCATTTTTTCCATTTTATGCCCGACCCTAGAGATAGACTGACACCGGGAAGAGTTGGCCTTAGAGTCAGAGGGACAAAGTGACGATTAGTCTTCGGGGCTGGTTACAGAATAGCTATGTCGAGTTTCACGGGTTGAGGCAGGGGCGCAGATGAAGACCGTCAACCAGGAAGAACCCGTTGCACGAAGCCGTTTCATCGAATGTCCCGAGTGCAAGACTCATACTCTCAAGCTCAAGAGAATAGTCCAAGTTGGACGATGCAAGAGCTGCCGCGAGTCATACAAGATTGTCATAGTGTACGTTAAGGAAGGAAAGAAACCCAAGCCTGCGACGAAAACAGAGTCTGCGAATACTGTACCGAGCCCCGACTCTAGCTTGCCATCTTGGCAAGTGCCTTCTGATAGTTCTCTATTCGGGTCTTCGTCAACAGAAACGAATTCGACCTTCTCGGATACAGGTTCCATTTTCGGCCAGGACGACAAGAACAGAGAGACTTCGACTAGTAGCGAACGATAGAGATCAAGGCTGATTATGGGCGATTTAGTGAATCAGAGGTTTCGCGTCAACCACTCGTGCGTCGTAAAGTCGTTGAACAATACCCCCCTTTTCTGGAGAGGTTATTTGCTGTCTGACAGGGATTCCAGGCGAGTCTCGGGATTCAGGGCATGGTCTGGGCTCGGATGCTGAGGCGAAAAGTCCGGTTTATCGCTCTGTCAAGAACGATTTCTCGGGCAGTGTAGGGAAGGGCTCCCAGATTCGAGAACAGGGCTGATAATGGGCGATCTCGAATTAGAATTAGTGATTTCCTTCAACCACTCTTGCGACGCGGGACTCGGTCGCTAAGACCCCCTATTTTCCGGAAACCATTTCCTGTCTGGCGCTACTTACGGGCGAGACAGGCTGATCAGGGCGCAATCCGGGCTCGGATGGCATTGGAAAGATCGCGACAATCCCGAACGAATTTCGGGAGAGTTCCTAGAGACATCCCAGATTCACAATCGGGGTTCATTTTGGGCGCAGAAGCCAAGTAGCATGTTGATACAACTACCAACGGTCGTAGTGGACGAATTTCTCGATAGACTTCCTCTTGGGACTGCTGAGTTGAACGGCTGGATATCCAAGATAGACCAGACAGGCTATCTTAACGTGGTCCGGTATCCCGATGATCTTCTTGACTTCCGGCTCTCCACGGGTCGGAGTGGACCCGTGAACGGTTAGGCAGGTCGCGAAACCCAATGCGTGGGCTGCCAGCATAAGGTTCTGGACTGCCGGATAGATGCTCGCATACTTGACCTCCTCACTCTTGCCTACACGGTTAAGATCAACACAACAATAGATTATCACGGGCACTTTCTCGGTGTTCCGAAGCATCTCTGTAGCCTCATCATACACATCCCTCATCCGAGGAGACATTCCCGAACTACCAGCAAGCCTTTCGAGCCATGTTCTGAGCATGGGCTCCTTGAGACGAGCTTTCAACGTCGCGTCACGAACCACCACAAATTCCCATGGCTGAGTATTGCTTCCAGAGGCAGCCTTAGACGCGCACCCGAGGACGATTTTCAATTTGTCCTCAGGGATCTGATCAGGATTGAATTTGCGCACTGACCTAAGAGAGTTGATTCCCTCTAGAACAGTCATCTCCTTTGGCATACCAACAGGGACCCCGTTCAAGGTTAAAGACTCTCGGCGCACAAACTAGACATTGTCAATTGCCTAGATCCCAACACGAGCGCTTGAGAATCGCGGTCGACCTCGACGGGGTCCTTGCTGAGACGATGGAAGCATGGTGCAAACGCGCCAACGAGTTCCTAGGCACAAGCTTCACCCTTGCCGATCTCGATACATGGGCAGCCTGGCGCAAGCTGGGCATCAGCAGGGAGCAGTTCTTCCAGTTTCTGGATGAAGCATGGGATGACTGGGAGAGCATACCACCAACAGAACCAAGACTGGCGGAAAAAGTCCGAACGATATCCCGTTCGGGACAAATTGACGTGGTTACTGGTCGCAGCAAAGAGAGTGTTAACGCGGCCAAGAACTGGCTCGCCGAACACAAAATACCCTACGAGCGATTTGTTCGTGTCCCAGGATGGAAAGACAAGATCTTTCTCAACTACGACATCTACATCGATGACGCTCCAGAACTAATGCCCCTAATATCCCGCAACCCGAAAATGTGGGGAATACTCTACAGCCGGCCATGGAACCGAACCGTCCCTGAACTGCGCCAAGTCTTCAGGGTCGAGAGCTGGACGGAAATCTCAGGACTCCTCGAGCAAATACGACAATAAGACGCGAGAGGGAAAGCCTCCGACCCTACAATTCTTCCTTATCGATTCGGAGGGAAGAGATGAAGTCCATGGCGGATCAAGAATAATCCTTCCTGGAATCTTTATACCGAAACGCACCATCGCATGGATTCTGAAGGACCCCGGGTTGAAAGGTGAGTACAACGTTCCAGAAGATGTCTACTACACGAAAGAACACGAATGGGTCCGGCTTGAAGGAGACAAGTGTAGAGTAGGAGTAACCGACTATGCTCAGAACTCACTACACGAAATCGTATACGTCGACCTTCCAAAAATAGGCCTCAAGGTAAGCCAGATGCAGAGCATCGGCACAGTCGAATCAGTAAAAGCCGTCGCTGACGTCTACTCTCCCATCTCAGGAACTGTAATCGAGGTCAACAACGCGCTTTCCGATGCTCCCGAACTGGTCAACAAGAACCCCTACCGAGAAGGATGGATCACAATAATCAGACCTGAGGATTTGAAGAAAGAATTGCCTGGTCTCATGAAAGCTTCGGACTACAAGGACTTCTTGAAGAAAATAACCGAAAAGAAATAGAGGTTAGAAAACACCATACTTTTGGTCACCTAGGAACTTTATCTCCGAGCTCTCCAATCCTATCAACTGCCCAGTGGCGTCCATGGCTCCAGAAGCCTTCGCTCTCCTCTCCCCCCCACTGAAAAGACTGCTCCACGAGACAGGAATCTCAAAACCCACCCCACCACAGGTCGAAGCCATCCCACTGATTGCCCAAGGCGACAACGTCCTCATAATCGCCCCCACAGGTTCAGGCAAGACAGAAGCCGCACTACTTCCATTAATCGATAGAATGATTCGGAATAATGACAGGCAAGGCATCTCACTTGTCTACATCACACCGCTCAGAGCGCTAAACCGAGACCTCCTCAAGCGACTCCAAACATGGTCGAGCAAGCTCGGCTTCTCGGTCGAGGTCCGACATGGAGACACCCCGGCCAAAGACAGGAGACGGATGGCAGTCAAACCGCCAGATCTTCTCATCACAACACCCGAAACCCTCCAAGCTGTATTGCCGGGCAGACGTATGAGGGAACATCTGCGACATGTGAGGTCCGTTATAGTCGATGAGATTCACGAGCTGGCAGGCGATCGTAGAGGAGTTCAACTGACTGTTGGCCTCGAACGCCTCAGAGAAATCTGCGTCAGCGGTTTCCAGAGAGTAGGACTCTCAGCCACTGTCGGCAACCCCGAAGAGATCGCACTGTTCCTCGGAGGCAATCAGCCTGTCAAGATAGTACAGGTTCCACTCAACAAGTCGACCATGTACAAGGTCGAATATCCACCTCCAGGAGAAGAAGATCGAGACCTCGCTCGACGACTCTACACTACACCTGAGGCAGCGGCACGACTTACACTTGTCGATGATCTGGTGGAAGCGCACGACTCGACTCTCATCTTCGTCAACAGTCGGGTCAACGCCGAGCTGCTCGGATCAAAGTTCAACATGATGGATCGAAAAATAATGGTCCATCACGGCTCACTACCGAGAGAAGAAAGGGTTCGAGCCGAAGAAGCATTCAAGACTGGAGAGATCAAGGGTCTCGTCTGCACTTCCACTCTAGAGTTGGGAATAGACATTGGATCCGTCGACCTTGTCGTCCAATACATGTCCCCAAGACAAGTGAGCAGCCTAGTGCAAAGAGTGGGACGTTCCGGTCACACCCTCGCGAGAACCTCACATGGGGTTCTCGTTTCGGTATCGACCGAAGACCTCTTGGAATCTGTTGGAGTTATCGAGCTAGCGAAGGAGGGACGACTAGAGCATACCAATATCCACGTTGGAGCATTAGACGTGCTCGCCCATCAGATTGCTGGAGTACTGATGGACTCGGACGGAAGCCTTGAGATCTCACGAGCCAAGAGCATCATCAACAGAGCCTACCCATACCAAGACCTGGAGGATGGCCCAATTGACAAGGTCATCGAATTCATGCGCAAGATGGGTTACCTCAAGAGAGATGATGCAACACTCTACCGTACCTCGAGGACTCGATTCTACTATTTCGAAAACCTGAGCATGATCCCCGACGAACGTCGTTACTTAGTTGTGGATCTCACCAGCCAACAAAACGTCGGCATCCTCGGCGAGGAATTCATGATTACCAAGGCACGCATTGGACTCAACTTCATCGTTAAGGGGCGAGTCTGGCAGATCAAACAGATCACGGACGATGGAAAGGTCTACGTTCTTCCCATCATCGACCCCACAGCCGCCATCCCGGGATGGGACGGCCAGATACTCCCCGTGCCCCGCGCCCTTGCAACCAAGGTTGGTGTATACCGGGCCATTGTGGATGAGTTGCTTGAGGAAAACACGGCCAAGTCGACAGCGATTGAAACCCTCTCCCAGCGCTGGCCTTGCGAGACCTACGGGCTCAGACGGCTGATCGAAGAAATAGAAGCCCACAAGGCCACCGGTGCACCAGTTCCAACCGATCAGCGAGTCCTAATCGAGGGCTTTGATCGATACATCATAATTCACGCGCATCTCGGAGACATACTCAACTTCACCCTCGGAGAAGTTATCGAGGAACTCTTTCGCCGCCAAGGCCTTGTCCGAATGTGGTGGTCGGACGCCTACCGGATTCTCTTCGAGATGACCGCTGACACCTCCGATTTGGACTTGGAAGATCTCTTCTTACAACAAGTCTTCGGGGTCGAAGACCCTGTGCTAGGCGGAGCATGCCACGGAGTGCTCCATCGCCACTTCCCATGGCAACTCCATATGAAACATGTCGCCGAAAGGTTCGGAGCACTAAGCCGTGGACGACTAATGTACGGAGATGCTATGAAGGAATTGATGCTGCGATTTCGACTCACTCCCATCTATGACGAGACGATCAGGGAGGCTTTGATGGAACATTCTGACTTCGACGGCGTGAAAAGAGTCTTCAAACAGATCAAAGAAGGAACGATGGACCTAAGATTCTTCAGATCCAAGGACAAGCCTACACCCTTGGCCTATCACATCCTCTACCGACATGTGGACATCCCCGAACTAATCGCCCCGGAGAATGTTGCCGCTGACAACATGGCTCGACTGCGCATTTCGATCGAGGGGCGAGCCATCGACATTTTATGCTTCGACTGTGGCAAGCTTACCTCGGAAGTTAGTATAGCCAGTCTTCCAGAGCATCCAGTCTGTCAGAATTGCAGCTCCAAACTTCTAGCTCCACTCTTCTGGTCCAGTGGCTATGCTGCGAGTATTCTCCGCAAGAAGCGCGACAAGCTGTACCTAGACGAGAACGAGCAGAAGGCCTTGACGAGAGCGCGCCGTTCAGCGGATCTTGTGATTGCGTACGGAAAGCGGGCTGTGATCGCCCAGTCTGTCTATGGAATCGGACCACAGACAGCTGGCAGGGTCCTGTCGAAGATGCACGAGAGCGATAATGAATTCTATCGGGATTTGTTGGAGGCTAAGTTACAATTCATAGCAACCAGGCCTTACTGGAACAACTAACTAAGAAAAAATTTCGTGCTCCCATTTCGGATCGTACATTCTATATTAGAGGGGTTCGCTGTGAATCGCTCGGGTAACGGTCCCTTTCATCCTTCTTTGGACTGCTCTGGTGTCAGCCCCATCGAAACATTGAGCCAGCGCAGGCTGCCTCTGGATATTTCCGTATTGTTGAAGTGGGAAGACTCGAGAAAGTGTTTTCTAAGACCAGAGATTTCCCGAGGGAAAGAGAGTTGCTCCTTCATCAGATAACCCACGCGCAGCGAGAACTGCCAAGCGACCTTCGGTCGCGTCCTCGCGGTAATTACTCACATCCTCGACATTTGTCTCGCATACGAGAGAATCATTTGTCTCGCTCTCGGGTAACCTTTGCGGAAAAAAAATGGGTGTATGTCTGGGCTACAATTCTTCTCGCGCTATCTCTTTCCGTGAGTATTCTAACAATCATCCAAGAGGCAAGAGACCTGGGCGTCATAACCGGAGGCCAGGGCCAGATTGCAGTTGCGGGAGCCAACTCCTCTGCCTACTCCGGGCAATGGGGTGCGTATGGAGATCCCGTAATCCCCACCGGAGTCAACGCCTTCGTCTACTCCGGGCAATGGGGCGCGTATGGAGGTCCCATAACCCCCAATGGAGTCGCAGTGGATTCTTCAGGCAACGTGTTCGTCGCCGATGCCAAGAACTACGCAGTATACAAACTAGCAAGAGACGGATCGTTCTTATCCACTTGGGGATCCCAAGGAAGCGGGCCCGGACACTTCAACAATCCCCAAGGAATTGCTCAGGATTCTCAGGGAAACGTGTACGTTTCCGACTCGGTGAATAACAACATTCAGAAGTTTACCCCTACCGGGAGCTTCATCACTTCCTGGGGCTCGACTGGATCAGGAACTGGACAACTCAAGACGCCCCTTGGTCTTAGCGTCAACGCCAGCGGGTTCGTGTACGCGGTAGATCAAGGAAACCAGCGTGTTCAGATCTTCAGGAATAATGGAACCTACGTAGGTTCATTTGGCGGCCTAGGCACGACCCCCGGCAAATTCCTGAGCCCGTACGGAGTGGCGGTGGATTCGTCAGGATTCGTGTACGTAAGCGACAGTGCCCTCAAGTCGGACAATATTACGAAATTCACCAAAACAGGAGGTTTTGTCCTGACTTGGGGAGGCTTGAATTCAGGGGGCAGCTTGGCACAACCGGCAATGATGGCAGTCGACAACGCGTCCAACATCTACGTCAGCGACAACCTCCGGAATGAGGTTGAAAAGTTCAGCACGGCCACGGGCAATCTCCTCTTGTCTTGGGGGTCCACAGGCGCCTCCCCGGGACAGTTCAACAGCCCAGTCGGGGTGGCCGTAGATTCCCAGATGAATCTATACATTGGTGATTCTAGCAATTTCCGAGTGCAAAAATTCTCGGCGAATACAGGAAGCTACATCACAAGTCTCACATATCCAAGATTCGGCTTGTTCTCCAGCCCTTATGATGCGGCGCTAGATGGTTCGGGTCACATCTACATTGTCGACGAAGGAAACAATCGGGTCCAAATGTTCTCATTGACGGGAACCTTTATGATGGCTTGGGGAACAACTGGGAATTCAACCGGACAGTTCAACAGTCCATTTGGGGTCGCCGTCGACCATAGTGGGAACGTCTACGTTACCGATTCTTCAAACGACCGAGTCGAAAAATTCCTTCCGAATGGCACTTTCAGCAGAACGTGGGGCTCATTTGGAATTGGCAACGGACAATTCAGCACACCATATGGTATCGCAACCGACAGTTCAAGCAATGTCTACGTGACGGATTACTCAAACAACCGGGTTCAGAAGTTTGACAGTTCAGGAAACTTCATGATGAAATGGGGGTCCCTAGGGACGACCAATAGCCTGTTCACCAACCCAACAGGCATTGCTGTAGACTCCACGGGCAACGTGTATGTCAGCGATTCATCGAACGATCGCGTTGAGAAATTCAACAGTTTAGGAGGATTCATAGCCTCTTGGGGCTCCTCCGGTTCTGCAAATGGGCAGTTCAACGTTCCTGGACACCTGGCGCTGGATTCAACGGGAGATATCTATGTGGCTGATACCTTCAATGATCGTGTCCAAGAGTTTGCTAGCAACGGCACGTTTCTCACGTCCTTTGGGACGATCGGGTCTGGGAATGGCCAACTCGTCTATCCGAACGGTCTAACCGTGGACAGTTCCGGAAATGTCTACGTGACCGATACCGGAAATCCCTCGGGAACCAACAACCGGGTTGAGATTTTCTTGCCTATCGCCGCCGGGCCACCTCCGGCCCCAAGTGGCGGCGGGGGTCGAGGGCTTTTCCAAGAATAGTTGCAAGAGTGCGTTGCGGCAAAGAGACTACGACATCAGAGATCTGAGGCCATAAGGCAGTACGTTACAGCGAAAAAGGGGGTTTGGGAGGACTCCCTCCCACTTTCCAACTCTTGCCTATGCAGCTGTAACGTCGACGATCAGCTGATCTACGATGGGGGAGCCGATGCCTGAAGCGACATCGTATCCTGTGCCCGCAGAGAAACCAACGGACGAGCCAACTAGCTTGTCGTTGCCCACTGTGATGTCGTGGAAGTCAGTCGCGTAGCGTGCGCTGTGGTAGATTGAATAGAGCGTAGGATTCAGGTCACCGATCGGACCTTTACCCGCCATCGCGCGAGCCTGGTTTGCCAAGGCAGCAATTCCCGCCCACTGTGGAGAACCTGCACTGGTTCCTCCGACGATGAAAAAGACTGGGCTTCCGAAGCCTCCGTAAACGACTAGGACTCCGCCGTCGATGGCTGCGTTGTAGGCAACGTCTGGACCTCTTGCAGATAGGCCAAGGCCAGCTTGGTAGGATGGGACGCCGAAGAGCAAGCTTTGAGCTCCGCCGGTTGCGGCGCCAAAGCTAGCCTCATTCCAGACCTGTTCGCCACCATACCCATCGGGTACACAGTTCGGTGGTATAGTTCGGCCGAGGACACATGGACCGTGATAGGCGGATAGTCCTGAAGTGCATGAAAAAGGTGTGGAGGTCGGGCAGGGCGTGAGAGTCCCAGTTGCATTGTAGGGCAATCCCTGAGTTCCAGTCACGGCTGTATTGTGAAGGTCAGAACCTGGGAAATTGGACATAGGGACGCCGAAGCCGAAGTCTGCGCCAGTATCACCTGCTGAGGCGAAGAATGTGTCACCCTTCGCGACGCCGTTCGCATAATTCGCCTGGGCTTGGCTTACTTGGCCGGGGTTTCCGTTTCCGGTGAGGAAAATTTCCGGAATGCCGAAGCTTTGCGAGAATATAGCGCCAGGGTAAGCTGCGATGGCCGCAGTCTCAGCGTCATTGATTGCATTCCCGGACGAGGTCGATGCTACGTCAAGGACGATGTTGGCTCCTGGAGCCATGGCGTGGGCGTACTCAACGTCGAGACTTGTTTCGATGGTCCAACCGAATTCGTCATGCTTCGGATTCGCATTGATGTTAACCACTGGACATGTGCTGGGGTCGAGTGGGGTCGGAGAATTGCCGCAGAATATTGTGAAAGACGGAGGAGCTGAAATTCCGAAGCGCGCGTCAAACAATGCTAGGTCACTAGCAATCGTCGGGCTTCCGAAAGCGTCGACGATAACGATTGTCTGGCCAGAACCGTCAAGGGTAGAGGTCGATGGGAACTCGTAAGCCTTCTTGATGAAGCTCGGCGAGTAGCATACAATGTTGCCGAGAGATGCACTCTTACAAAGAGGAAGGCCTTGGGGAAGAGTCGTTGCGGGCCCGAGCTGAACATAGCTCAGGCTTGGATGATAGTGAAAGTCGCTGACGACAGCCCCGACTCCGAGGGGAGTTGCGAGCATTAGGGCAGTAGCAATTAGAGCAGATATGGTTAGTATTTTCTTCATGCTTAACCACTGAAACTTACTACCCATTTAAGTTCATGGCTTCTCGAAGATAGACCAAGATACCCATGAGATGAAATCCTTAGCCCAGGGTATTCTCAAACGTCCGTTTCCCACAGCCGTCAAATCGCTTATCTCCAGCCTGTTCCGACCCAGAAAAAAGCTTGGCAAAACTCAGTTATCAATAGAGGGACATTCTCAAGTACGACACCCGGATGACATGTCGCTCCAAGTTCATATTCCCCAAAATATGTCGTGACTGAACCTAGAAATGACCAAGTTACACACACTTGTGGTCGGACGTTTACAAACAAACTGCTACATCATACAATCTGATTCGACAGGTTTGATCATTGATCCAGGAGATGAGCCAGAGAGAATCCTTCGTTTCCTAAGTGACCTCGCAGTCAAACCTAACCAGATCATTGCCACTCATACTCACTTCGATCATGTACTCGGCGTGGATACAATTCGCACCAAGCTCAAGATTCCATTTCTGATCCATCATGACGATCTCTCGGTGCTCGAGTCCATGCAGAGCCGTGTCCAACAGTTCATGAGTTTCAGCGTCCTGCCACCGCCCAAGGTAGATCAATTTCTCAAGGACGGAGAATCGATAACGGTCGGAAAAGATACGGTGAAAGTCATACATACCCCAGGACATTCTCCGGGAAGCATTAGCCTAGTTGGACAAGGTTTTGTCCTGACTGGAGATGCTTTGTTCAACCAGTCAATTGGGCGAACCGACCTTCCGGGTGGAGACTTCAACATGCTAGTACGTTCCATAACTGAACGCTTGTTCAGCCTGGATGACGATACCATTGTTTATCCTGGTCATGGTCCAGAGACAAGCATAGGCGATGAAAAACTAGCGAACCCATTTGTGGGAAGAATCTCGAAACACGTTCCGTAGCACCCCGGCCATGCCAATCGGATAAGATTCTAGATGCAGCACGAATCCATCCGAAAGCGATTAGGATATTTACCGCAGTAGCTCCCTAGTTAGTATGAAGAAAACCGAAGAAGAATGGAAGAAACAGCTAGACACCGAAACATACCAAGTTTTGAGAAAGAAGGCAACCGAACGACCCTTTACAGGAAAGTACCTCCACAACAAGGAAAAGGGAGTGTATGTCTGCGTCGGGTGCGGGACGCCACTCTTCTCGTCCGACACAAAGTTTGATTCAGGAACTGGCTGGCCCAGTTTCTGGTCTCCAGCAGAAAAAGAGAATGTTGAAGAGAAATCCGATCGTAGCCTTTTAATGAGCAGAGTTGAGATTCTATGCAAGAAATGCGGCGGTCATCTGGGTCACGTTTTTGAGGACGGCCCCCAACCCACCGGACTGCGGTACTGCGTCAACTCTCTCTCCCTAAACTTCAAGAAAACTGACGAAAAAGGCGCGCCCGCAGAACCCAAAGACTAGTTTAACACTTCGTCTTGCACCAAGCCCTTTTGCAACGACACGTTAGACCTTATTGCAAGCTACCGTTAGAGATATGAACGGACATAAGTCGGAAGACCTAGAGAAACGCTCACAATAGTCGGATGGAGATCGCATGGCTGGAATAGACGTAGTAATCATCGCATCGTTCCTCCTGGCTTTCAAAGCCGTCCTTATAGAGGGCAGCGAGGTTGCCATCCTCTCCCTCGCCACAATAAAGCAGATCGGTAGAAGGAACGTCCTGTTCGGCGTTGCCCTGGGAGGTCTCGGATCGACCGTCACGTTTCTAATCGTCGAACAGGCCTTCCTTGCACTAAAGACAATCTCCGATGCTCTGATCAACCTGATACCTGGTGTTGTCATCCTCTACTTTTCCTACCGGTTTCTACGAGGATTCGTCAAGTACTATTTCCGGGGGAAATCGTTCAGGGCAAAGATGGAAAAATGGAGCGATGAAGTCGTTGAGAAAGACCGGAAGCACAGCGGGGGTGTCACAACAGCGGAGGGTCAGATACCATTCTCGATCGGAAACTCGCTACCGGTTTTCAGCATCACAATGACGGAAGGATTTGAAGCAAGCCTCATTCTCGCTGCGGCCGGAGCCTTCAACATAGAATGGACCCTTGTGGGTGCACTAGTGAGCCTTGTCCTCCTCATCGTCGTGTGCGCGTTCTCCTATGACTACCTGATGCAAGTTCCAAGATGGCTGCTAGATCTGATCGCCGGAGTCGTCCTCCTATCCTTCGGCTCGTACTTCTTCATATCGGGGATACTAATCGCGCTAGGCGTTATCTCTTGATCGGAAACGATGTAGTTCGACGCTGACGCGATAGGAAGGCCGACGAGTCTTGCTCACGGCAAGCCGGCTGAATCTACTCGCTTCAGTCCAAGGTCTTCCTAGAGACTTACGGCTCCTCTTTCTCTCGCTATTCCTCTGGACCTTCGGCCTGGGACTCTACAACTACATCTGGCCACTATATCTGCGAGACCTCCAAGCTTCCCCCAGCGATGTGGGCATCGTATTCTCTATCGGGTTCCTCGCTCTCGCCCTCAGCATGATTCCGGGAGGAATACTAGCCAACAAGTACGAGCTAAAAGCGTTGTTGATCATAGGCTGGGCAATGAGCATCCCGCCTCCGCTCATGTACTATTTCGCGAGAACCTGGACCGATGTAATTCCTGGGATAATCCTTCTCCAAGTGTCAGGGTTCAATGTTCCAGCCTTCAATGCGTACATCGCAGGGGCTGCTGAAAAAACGAAGTCCGCGTCAAACTTCGGCATTACCTGGGCATCCGCCCCACTAGGAGTAGTCTTCTCACCGCTGGTCGGGAGCGCTCTACTCAACTGGATTTCCATTCGAGGCATCTTCATTCTGACATTCGTGTTCTTCTCGATCTCGACGATAGTTCTCTTCTTCATGAAGCCACAGCCTCCGCTCGAAGGTGATGCTAAGTCTCCGAGACTCGAATTCCCCAAGGCACGTCGAGAAGGAACGCTTCTTCTCTATCTCACGGGAGCAGCACTTGCGTGGAGCGTTGCCGCGCCCTTCATACCTCTATACTTCCAAGATGCTCTCAGTCTAGGCCCTTCGATCATACTAATTCTAGGGGCGCTACAGTCTCTGGGTGCGGCCGTTTTCGCGATTCTTCTTGGTAGGAGAGCAGATGCAAGAGGCCACGCCGGGACCATGGCCCTAGGTTTAGTGCTATCTTCAATTGGCCTCATCGGAGTCCTCCTTGCCAGAAGCGCGTTGCTATCTTTTCCATTGGTCTTCCTCATTGGAAGTGCCAGGGCACCGAGCCTTGTTGGCTACTCCATTCTTTCGACGGTGCGGAAGGGAGCGTCTAGAGCCGGACAGTTCGGGTTCTATCTGACGTTGGAAAGCCTGGGCTTTGTATTTGGATCCTACCTAGGCGGTATTCTCTATACTCTGAACCCCACGAGCATGTTCTACGCAACTTCAACATCATTCATTGCGCTCGCACTCCTAGCCAGGTTTGGTTTTCGGGACAAGGCTGAATCATCGCTGTCAGGACAAAGAGCGGATTCCGAGGCTGTTGCGAAGTCGGAAGATTCAAAAGCCTACTCGCTCTGGGCAGGCGGTTCTTCCAAGGAGAACAGGTCGTGAACGATATCGTCCGATTCTATGCTATGTGCAAACCTGTTTACTTTGGCTTTTGGTTACTAGCGCTTCTTTCCATAGACTGCGTAGACTATCCCTTGCGTTAGAGGAATAGGTCTCGTATCCGGGAGTCCTTCCTCAACCATAAGGGTGGCAATCTGAGTCCCGGTTCGAGACTTCAGAATCGAACGGCCAAGATATGATAGGGTTCTCCCCCAAGCTTTTGAGACAATTCTTCCGAAGATGGGAAACAGTCCCAAAAGATAGTCATAGTAGAATAATCGGAATACCCTGTTCGGGGGCCGCGCGAAGTCGAGAGAGATCACGACACCGCCCGGTATTGTTGCTCGAGCCATCTCCCTGAAAGTCAGTCGCGCATCGGACACATTTCTAAGCGCAAGGCTGATCGATGCAGACCTGAAACAATCGTCCCTGAACGGTAGGTTCTCAGCGCGGGCCAGTACCCAGTCGGTTCTTCCGTCCAGCCCTTTCTGTCGCAGCCTTTCCTTTGCTGTCTGAAGCATAGAGAGAGTCAAGTCGACGCCGACGACTAGGCCCTGGTTGGAGATCGCGTTTGCAAAATCCGCTGCCAAGAGTCCAGTGCCAGTAGCTACGTCGAGTACCACGCTTTCAGGCAAAGGCTCAGCTTGTTCAATCACAAATGCGCGCCATTTTCTATCCTGGCCGAAACTTAGAAGTCCAAGTAGCAGGTCGTATTCGAGCGGGACTTTGGAGAAGAGGCTGCGGACGTAACGGGCTTTGGAATCGTACACGGTCTACGCGACTGCAGGGTGCGCTTTCTTAGCCTCGGCTCGAGTTAGAGCGTAGCCAACTGCGCCTATGCCGACTACTACCAAGACGACCAGGAGGACTACCGGTACAAGAGTGAGTGCGATCGTGCCGACGTACCAGATGGCTCCGAGGAAAGCGACCATTCCGCCCCAGGCAAGGATCATTGATCTAGGAGGAGCATATCGATCGTCAGGGCCAGGCAATGCGAGAGCTGCAACGATAAGCCAGATCCCGAACACCAAGAAGACCAGCGGGATGCCGGTGAACGGATTGAGGTTTCCCACACCGACCAGAGAGAGAAGCATTATGGTACCGAAAACTATGAGGAATACTCCGCCGTTTAGAGGAGCCCATGGAACCCGAGGCATCTTTGACCCGTTCAAACGGGCTGGTATTCCCGGTTTATAGTTCTATTGTAATCATATAGATCTGAGCTGGGTCGCTGGTTGTCAGACTCGATCGTACGCGTTGTTCTGCTGGAAGTTTCCCGAGTTCATGTCCTGCTCGATCTCCCTGAGCATAAGGATCCTCTTGTAGGTGGGAGGATGCGTCATGAAGAGCTGAGCTGCTTTCCTCCAGTTGGATTTTGACTCTGCTTCCATGGCCGCTTCTAGCTCGCGTTCGCTCAGGACGCCATCCTTGTCGAGATCATATTTCGATTTCTGGTCCATGATGCCTGCGACATCCTGTTTTGCTTGGGCAGGGTCTTCGATGAAGAAGGCTCGGGCGCCATGAGGCTCGCCGGGGGCGAGAGAGAGACCGTAGGCGATCTTTGTGAGAGCGCTCTCCAGTTCTCTCGGTTGCTGGGTTAGAAAGGCGGAATATGCATCTGCATAGCTCTCTCTGAGACGGGTCAATCGTAACGCGAGCAGGGTGGTTAGAATGTAGACTGCGTAAGCGACTATAGCAACGATAATCAGGACCCCAGCGTTATTGTTCTTGTTGCTCCGGCCGCTGTAGCCGGTGACGAGGCCACCCCACAGAACAGACCGGGCGATCAAATACGCAACAAGGGGAATAGCGCTGATCATCGTTACTACGATAAAGTCGCGATGTTTCACATGACCTAGCTCGTGGCCTATGACTCCTTCGATCTCATTTTCGTCCAGACGTTGAAGAAGACCCTGATGGACTGCGAGTGTTGCGCTTTTGCGGGTCCGGCCGAATACGAATGCGTTGGGGGTGGGGTCCGGCGAGACTGCGATTCGGGGCGTGGGAATACCGGATTTCGAGGCGAGCTCGCCGACTTTCGATTCAAGCCAGCGGTTCTCGCCAGGAGCAAGATAGTGGAGACGGCTTGTGAGTCTGACAATGGCTGGGCCAATCAGGTATTGGAGCAGTATTATGAAGAAAGCTCCGACTAGACCGAGTACTAGTCCAGTGACAGGGTCGAGAAAGAAAGCGGATATGACGAAGAGGAGACCGAGGAATATGGCAAAGACTAGAATGATTGTGAAGCCCATTGTCCGTTTGAGGGCGCCGAGTCCTGCCAATTCTCCTTCCCTAGTGTTAGAGAGCTTAATTCGGCCTTCATTAATTCTATCCTAGAACATTCGAGGAAGAAGGTTGTCGGGCATTGTCTCGGAGATAAAGTGCAAGAACTGTGGTGCGCCTCTCAGCATTAACCCTGGTGAGATCGTTTCGACTTGCCGCTACTGTGGTTACACTGCCGTTGTCGGGGCAGACGAACCGTTTCAGCTAGAACACAGTCTCATCATAAACAACAACAACGCTACGAGCATCGAGAACGCTCTTCGCGACTGGATGCGAGAGGGATTCATGAAACCGGGAGACCTTGCGAAGAAAAGCAAGCTCCTATCCTTGGAATTGCGATATCTTCCCTTCTGGCTTGTCCCGATCGAGGCAACGAGCACCTACGAAGGAGTACTTGAGAGAATCTCACAGCCTTCGCCCAGAAAGGGCGTGATAGACCGGGATTACGATTGGCTTGTGCTAGGCCGAAAGGGCGCACAGTTTCCAACCCGAGACTACACCGTTCCCGATACGGGAAAGATTCCTTTCGATTTCAAGAGGATCGATGCCGGAGCCAAATTTCTCAACAGCGAGATGACCAGCGAGGAAGCGGTAGAGCATGCAAAAGACGAGGTGGACGTGAACCAGAGGTTTCTAGCAAAACAGGAGATTGATCAGATTACTTCTTTCAATACAAACTTCAAGGTGGACAAGCCAACCTACATTCACGCGCCAATCTGGTTCAGCGCCTACGAGTACAAGGGAAGAAGCTACAACGCGCTCTTGGACGGAAGCTCAGCCGCGGTCTTGCGAGCGGATATTCCGCAGACGGATTTCAAGATGCTCTGAGACTCCGCAGGAGACGAATGTTGGGCGCGATCTCGGTTAATTATGCCAAGGAGAGTCGAGCTTGCTCGCAAAAAATAGTCTTCGCTACGAGGCGAGTTTCGGAGAAGTACAGAGTTATGTGTCACGGAAATGGTCTATTACTGATAACCACGAATGAAACTCCCTTCAAACCATGTGTCGACATCTTCAGCTTTTCCACTTATCCGACGCGAGGGTCGGTCGCTAAGACCCTCTATTTTCTAGAACACCCGCTGTCTGGCGGCGATAACGGGCGAGACAGGCTATTCAAGGCGCAATCTGGGCTTAGGTGGCTCGGCGAAAAACCCGATTAACCCAGCGAATCTAGCGGTGATCTTGCGGCAACCTCCCAGATTCAAGATCAGGGCTGATAATGGGCGATTCCGGGCGCTTTCATTGTCGGCCAATGCAGAAGCATGAGTACGAGACCAGTTATTATCGAGGAAAGAGCTGAGTCTCGCTCGGCTTAACGCATGATGGTGACGATGTCCTTGTCAGCTGGAATATGGTCAAGACTCACGCGCTGACCAGTGAATTTGACACTGGACCCAGAGACAAATGCATACTTGGCTCCTTCAACGAACCGGGGATGAATCTTCTTACAGACGTCTCGAAGAGTCGAGCCAGCAGGGAGAATCAGGGGTTTCTCGAAATCTGCATCACCGTCAGGGCGCTTTAGATAGATACGGATGAAATCGAGGGTTTCCCAGATTCTCTCGGCAAGAAGGCCCATGTTCAATCCCTTCTCAGCTGATACGGGCACGAAATCGCGCCCAATCTGTTTCTTCGCAGCGGCAAGATACTGCTCGTTCACCAAGTCCATCTTGTTCAGAACTACCAAGGAGGGAACGTACCTCCGGTTCCCGGTCAAGACATCAATCAATTGCTCGTCTGTAACATCTTCCCGTACCAATATTCCCCCATTGCTAATCCCGTAGGCTTCGACTATTCCCTTGACAGTTGCCGGGGTTAGTTTCGTAAGTTTGACACTAGTGGTCAGAGCTAGCCCTCCCTTAATGCCCCTGTTGATGACTACGTCGGGAGGCTTCTGGTCGATCCTAATACCCATGGCATGAAGCTCATTCTTCAACAACTGTACCTGCCCCGGCTGAAACACGTCTAGAACCAACAAGACAAGGTCCGCATTCCTCGCCACGGAGAGAACTCTCCTTCCCCGTCCCCGTCCCGACGATGCGCCACTGATAATTCCTGGAAGATCCAGAATCTGGATATCCGCTCCGTTGAGACGGAGAATGCCTGGAACGACGGTGAGCGTTGTGAAGGCGTATGCCGCAACTTTCGACTTGGCATTAGTCAATTGGTTCAGAATTGTCGACTTGCCGACGCTAGGCAGTCCGATAAGAACAACGGTCGCATCTCCTCCTTTACGAATCTCGAAAGCGGGTCCTCCACCCTTGGAGGTAGAACTCTCCAGCTCCTCCCGCAACCGGGCAAGCTTCGCCTTGAGAAGGCCGATATGGTGCTCGGTTTTCTTGTTGATCTGGGTCTTCTTCATCTCCTCCTCTATCTGCTTAATCTTCTCTGGAAGACCCAACTTGCTCTACCTCTGGTTCCCAGTATGCCTGCGACCGGATATTGTGAACCTTGCTTCGCGATCGGAGAGGACCATCTCTTGGCGAAAAAATCGCTTAAACAGCCGCGATTTGAACGATTTCGCCCTAGAATATGGATTTTTTTCTCCGTGGATTCAATATAAACAGGGGGAAGAGTATCTAGAGTAGAACGGCGAAAACAAGCACGATCGAACCCCTTTCCATCAAGGAGAACCACCGCTACGATGGCTGAAAACTGGGTAGACGAACGGGACAAAGCAATCCTCGAAACAATCTACTACTGTGAGAACTGCAATATGGTACTGGAACCCGACGACAGTGACGTAGAACGTCACAAGAAAGACCTTCCAAATCACAAGATGCGAAAAGTCTTCATCGTCCGCTGTGGGAACTGCGGAAACATTGTAACCGACAGTCATGCGCAGTATAGTCCCGAGAGAAACCAGTTCTGGTGTAAGAACTGCATCGCTGAAACGGGTGTCCAGAACTTCCACACAACCTAGCACTGCATTTATACTGAGGCTGGCCAATCCGGCCTCGTCCAACCTTCGGTGTCTCTTTGAATATCGACCTCGTCAGAAAACAAATACCTGTCACCTCTCGACGAGCCTACTTCGACAACGCAGGAACTGGTCCGCCATCTATACCGGTTCTCAACTCGATTAACGAGTTCATGGCTGACTGGCGCGAGTACGGGGAAAATTGGGAGGAATGGCTACCACTCATCATCGAATCACGCCGGCAATTTGGAAAGATGATAGGAGGGGTCCGACTTGACGAGATAGCCTCCGTCCCCAACGTCACCAGCGCGCTCATTGGCCTGGCTAGCAGCCTCAACTACAAACCGGAGGGCAATATCGTCATTAGTGAACTCAACTTTCCAACCAACATCTACCTCTGGCACCTCCAGAAAAAACATGGACGAGCCAAAGATGTCCGCCTGCTCCACCGTGACAATAACGGCACGGTCCCGCTAGAACAATGGGAGAAAGCAATCGACGACGATACCTCGATCGTCTCTGTCGACTACGTCTCTTGGACCAACGGTTGCCGAGAGAAGATCCGAGAGATAACAAAGATCGCGCACGAACACGGCGCATTTGTCATCGCCGACTCGTTCCATGCGCTAGGCGTCTTTCCAATAGACGCTCGACAAGACGGGGTTGACGCGCTAGTATGTGGGATGTACAAGTGGATGCAGGGACCTCATGGTGCAGCCTTCGTCTATACCAGGCGTGAAAGGCTGAAGGATCTTGACCCGAACTATATCGGCTGGCATGGAGTCCAAGACTCAGTCGCAAGAAGACTCACGAGCCAGCAAGATCTCTTCGGAAAACCGTTCAACATCGAAGAGACGATACCCGCACCTGACGCGACAATGTTTGAAGGAGGAAGTTGGGGAGTAATATCGATTGTAGGCGCCAAAGCAGCCTTAGAGTTCGCGTTGAAGCACGACCAAACGGAAAGGTCCCATCGAGTCCTAAAAGTTACTGAGCACCTGATCGAGGGTTTGAAAAAGAAAGGGCGCAAGATACTGACACCGTTACAATCCGATCGGCGAAGCGGAATAGTCGTCTTCGAAGATCCCGATCCTGGATCCACGTATGAGAGGCTGAAAAAGCTCAACATCACCGTCGCGAGCAGAGTCAAGGCCCTCCGAGCCTCACCACACTACTACAACACTGAGGAGGAAATCGACAAACTCCTAGCCGCCCTCTAAACATTGAAAATAGTTGTTGTAAACAACTACAAGGAACTGAACCAAGCAGAGAGAGCAGTTCAGAACATAGAAAAGTGCACCGGACAATCGGTAGAGAAAATAGATTACAAGGAACCAGACCTCTACACCAAAGTGGTAGAATCCGAACCAGACTTAGTGATTCTCACTGGGTCAAGCGCCCTACTCTCAAAACCTAGAACCCGAGAACTATTCCAGCCCGAAATGGACCTCGTCAGAAAGGCCAAGTTCCCAATTCTTGGAATATGCTACGGACACCAGATCATCGGTTCAGCATTCGGCGCCCCAATGCGAGACCTCGGCCAAATGCTCCGCAGATTCGAAAAAGTAAGCATCGTCAGGAAGCATCCGTTGTTCGATGGATTACCCTCTGACCTAGTCGTTGCGGAATCACATCGGCAAGAACTGACCAGGGTTCCCGACGACTTTCACCACTTGGCGCAATCGACGACCTGCAAGGTCGAGACCATTGTACATCGGTCGAAGCCAGTCTACGGCGTCCAGTTCCACCCTGAGCGGTCAAACGACGACCATCCACATGGTAGAATGATCATTCAAAATCTCCTGAAACAGATTCGAGGGTCCTGACTCGCCCTCTAGTGTAGGGGAATCCAGTAGTCGAGGACCATCGCGAGAAAGACGATAGCGAGGTACGGGCTTGAGAACTTGAAAGCAGTCCATGCTTGAGCCTTCGTCGGGTTGAAAGCCAGCTTCAAGTCTACAATGATCATTCCCAGACCAAGCAGTCCGGCGATTGCAAGATAGATTATTCCGAACGTTCCCAACGGTACGAAGATGAGAGACGACGGGACAAGGAGGAACGTGTTGAGGGCAATGTATTGTGCAGCCTTCTTGTCCCCGACAACGACTGGAAGCATCGGAATCCCGGCCTTTGCATAGTCTTTCGAGGCTCGAAGCGCGAGGCTCCAAAAGTGGCTGGGAGTCCAAACAAAAACTAACAGAGCCATCAGCCAAGGCGCCATAACTCCAACGTTTCCCGTGGCAGCAGCCCAACCCGCTAGGGGCGCACAACTCCCTGCCGAGCCTCCGAGGACGATGTTTAGGGTTGTCCGGCGCTTCAACCACTTGGTATAGAAGCCGACATAGATCGCAGCACCGAGAAAGATGAACAAGCTGGCCCAAAGAGAAAGCAGCCATAGGGAGACCCCGACTCCCGTTGCAACTAGAATTGATCCAAAGACTAGCGCGTTGAAAGGTGACACCTTTCCTCTCGGAATCGGTCTCTGGCTGGTACGGCCCATGCTCTGGTCAATGTCCCTGTCAAGATAGCAATTCAACGCCCCAGCTCCCCCAGACGCGAAAGTGCCTGCGACTATGACTGAAACAAGGTTTAGCAGGTTAATGCCACGTGTGGCAACCAAGAACGCCATTACGGCTGTGAAGTCCAGTAGGAAGACTATCTTCGGCTTAGTCAGGTCAACGTAGGCATGGACTCTAGACCCCAAAAGTAACGATAAGCCTGCGGAAGTTGACTTGTAAAAGGGTTTGGCGCAAACGGCCTTTACGCGATCTGGTTGAAATGAGCTTGGAGTTCGCGGTCCATAGTTAGGAACTTCTGAAATAGCCCCGTAGCCGCTGAACACTTCGAAGCGGTGCGAGTTGAGGGTCAACTACCTACTCATACTCGGATGCGTCGGTCTGAGCCTCTGGGCTTGGCAGCCCTCACAGGACCCCAACTTCATCGACACGAATCTCGTGTTCAGCTGGAAAAACCTCTTGGCCGGAAGAGTCTGGACTCTATTCACAGCCCTCTTCCTCCACGCCAGCCCCGCCCATCTCTTCGGAAACATGCTCTTCCTATTCGTGTTTGGAAATACCCTCGAAAAAATGATCGGCAGGGAGTACCACCTTTTGGTCTTCTTTGTTGGTGGGTTCACTGCTTTCCTTCTGCCGCCCGCCCTTGGAATCTACCCCCCGGACACCGGCATGCTTGGTGCCTCGGCAGCCATCTTCACTCTCGCGGCATGTGTGATGCTGATGAACCCGCTAAAATTCTCCTTTCTATTTATGGCACCTCAAGGTCTCGTAGCGATATTCTACTTCGCCTACAATCTAGTCATCGTCACGACCCCGATACTTGCCAGCGGGTTTACCTACGACCCCAGCATCGCATACATCGCCCATATCATAGGATTCACGGTAGGAATTCCGTTTGGAATCGCTTGGAGTCAACGATGGAAGAGAAATCTCCTAGTCACGCTCGGACTCTTTGGCATATACCTCGCGATACTCGTAATCCTCGCCACGTTCTTTGGGCTAAACGTGCCCCTCGGCGTACTCTAGCTGCTGCTCCAATAGAGGCTTGAGCTTCAGGAAAACCTGTCTTGTCGCGCGCAAATCGTCCAGGCAGTGCTCCCGTATCGATAACGATGCCCTTCTGTCTCCTTCAAGCGCTCGAACATAGAGATGTGGGACGTCAAGTCCCATCGCACCCTTCTTCCGATCTACCTGGAAGAAATCGCACACATGGTCGAGATAAGTGAATGTGAGTCTCAGACGGCTCTTCACCACGTCAGCCAGATCGATGTGTGGCTTTCGAAGAAGTGGTCGAGGATCAAGCCCGTGTTTCATGAGGCGAGTCGTAAGAAACGGAATATCGAAACTTCTACCGTTCCACGTTACTATGACGTCATAACTCTCCAGTCGCTTCGCCAGTTTAGACAACAGCGACTTCTCCTCACTCGTCCTCTTCGCCTCCAAATACTCGCCCCTTCCCGCTTCCGACATGAGCCCGGCACCGACGAGTACCCCAGCGTCTGCCTCAAGTGATGTCGTCTCGATGTCGAGAATGGCGACCTTACCTGCCATAGTTTGCTGATTATTGGTTCACGGCTTAAGCGCTTCGGGAGCGATCTCGAAAGGAAGATATTCGGGCCTCAGCCTCTAGCCTCTCGAAGACTGAGCCGAGTTGGAGACCCCTACCATAGTCGAAGTTGCGAACTTGGAGAAGACCTACCGCCTCGGCAACGTCACAGTGCACGCGCTTCGCGGGGTCAACTTCACACTCTACCAAGCAGAATTCGTAGTCATAACTGGTCCTTCAGGGTCGGGAAAGACGACTCTCCTTAACATTATCGGAACGCTGGACAAACCGTCGTCCGGCAAGGTCACCATTGACGGAGAAGACATTACAAACATGAAAGACGGTCAGCTCACAAAGCTGAGACGCCACAAGATCGGCTTCGTCTTCCAATTCCACAACCTCATACCCGTGCTAACAGCCCTGGAAAACGTGGAACTGCCACTGTTAACGGCAGGAATGAAACCATCAGTCGCGAAGGAACGAGCTAGTTTGATGCTCGAGCGCGTCGGCCTCAAGGAACGCCTCACCCATCTACCAGATGAGCTGAGCGGGGGAGAGCAACAACGTGTCGCCATAGCACGCGCCCTGGCAAATCACCCGAAAATCATCCTCGCCGACGAACCGACAGGGGACCTTGATACCGAAACAGGTACAGAGGTAGTCCAAATTATGTACGAAGCGGCGAAAAGAGAGAACGCCTCTGTCCTTGTCGTCACACATGACCCAGTAGTTGCAGATCGGGCGGAGAAACTGTTTGAAATGCGCGACGGTATCATAACGAAAGCATCGCAGCACTCCCCCAGAGAGTCTTACCGACTGAGGGCGATCGAACCAGTCCCTCCAGAGCCTACACGGTCTCTCTCACAGCCCAATTAGCGCGAAGGCTGAGCCTAGATTTTGCTTTCTGCGAAGATTGCCTATCGCAATCTCCCAAAGCGGCGAGCGAGAACGGCGCTGACAATTCTAGCAGTCATCCTCGGAGTCGCCTTGCTCGTGGGAATAAATCTCGCAACTGCAAGTGCAACTGGCGAGTTCACCAATTACATCAACAAGTTCTGGGGCCGCACTGATATCGTCGTAAGTTACGGCGAACTTCCGCCTGTTTTCGACAGCCGCTATCTGCCCATTGTCAAAAACACCTCTGGAGTTCAAGAGACAGCTGCAAGACTAGTCTGGTTTGGGTTCGGCCCGCCTGCCAACAAGACGAGATTCCAGCTGGTCGGAGTCAACGGGACAGACTTCGACTATTCCAGCTTCAATATTACCGGGGCAAAGACTCTTTCCCCCGGCCAGGCAACGGTGGATGACGGGCTGGCCCAGAACTTCGGGTTGAGAATCGGGTCCACCCTCAACGTTTTCACCCCAAACTTCATCGCTAATACCACTATCACTATTCCTCTATCAGTAGTGGGAATCAACCATCCTCTGCGCAACATCGGCGCTTCAATCTACATCAATCTCGACCAGCTACAACGGGAGCTAAGCTTTCGCGGAATGATCTCCCACATTTACGCAACTCTCAAGGATCCAACTAGAGCGCCGCAGGTCCGGGACGAGATCCAGAATCGCCTAGGCTCACCGCTTTTCAACGTGAACGCTCCGAAGGCAGAAGCTGTCCAGAGAATAGCGGGACAAACGGCCGGGTTCGAGCTAGGGCTAAACGTGATGGTGGCCGTAGCGCTCGTCGTTTGCGCCTTCATCGTCTTCAACACCCTGTTCATGACAGTAAACGAACGCACGTACGAGATTGGGGTGATGCGGGCTGTTGGAACCAGCCGATCACAAATCTTCAGGATCTTCCTGGTTGAGGGAATGCTGATTGGAACTAT
>VBBD01000071.1 GCA_005882895.1 Candidatus Bathyarchaeota archaeon
GCACGAATTGAGGTGTCGACCTCCGAGGATGGCCGTCACTACGCTTGTTCAAAACCGCTCGTGAACGTGTTAGTGTATACCTCCCACAGCCTGGGAGAAGAGCAAGAATACAAAGATCTCATAGCTCTATACCAGTACTGCCCAGATTGCAAAAACGCCGTACGCGTCTTGTAGAAGTCTACCGGTGGGTCATACTGACTTCTTCGTTTGCTGAGATCGTGATTGTGCTTCGAACCGGGAAGGAAGAACTCAAAGTAAAACTTTGAAAAGGGCCGCGTGTAATCCCCCTCCTCTGGGTCCATAACACCACATGGAGCTGGCGGAACCAGGTAAGAAGGGCGTACTGGTCCTCGAGGACGGCTCCGTCATTCAAGGAATTGGTTTTGGAGCCGAGACTGAAATTTCTGGCGAGGTCGTCTTCAACACTTCCATGATGGGATACCCAGAACTGCTCACCGACCCATCTTACCAAGAACAGATTGTAGTAATGACCTACCCCATCCTCGGATCATATGGTGTACCGCCTAGCTCTATTCGGGGCAACGGAGGGGTCCCGCTCCACTTCGAATCCGATTCCGTAAAGGTCAAAGGATTTGTCGTCCACTCCCTCTCCCGACCCAGCCACTGGTCGAACCAGAAAACGCTAGACGAATGGCTGACCGAACAAGGAGTGCCGGGGATCTTTGGAGTTGACACTAGGGTCCTGACGCAGCGACTGCGAAACAAGGGAACGATGTTGGGGGTTTTGAGAGTCTCGAGTTCGCCGTTCAACCCGCAGGTTGTAACCGATCGGATCTCCGGACTTCAAGACCCGAACAAAGAAGACCTTGTACAGAAAGTGAGCCCCAAGGAGCCAATCTACTATGAGGGAAAAGAACAATCGACCATTGTAATCGTGGACTGCGGCGTCAAATACGGGATATTGCGCAGTCTTCTCGCGAAGGGGGCAAGAGTTGTCCGCGTCCCATACGACTTTCCTGCCGACAAGATTCTCGAACTGAATCCCCGGGGGGTCGTGATTAGCAATGGACCTGGAGACCCCAAGATGGACCTCAGTACGATAAAGACCACTAGGCGTCTGATGGAGACGGAGCTTCCGATAATGGGAATTTGCTTAGGCGCCCAGATCATTGGGTTGGCCGCTGGGGCGAAAACCTACAAGCTAAAGTTCGGCCACAGAGCTGTCAACCACCCGTGTATGGACATTGAAACAGGTAGGTGTTTCATTACAACTCAGAACCATGGTTACACGATCGATCGGAAGTCCCTAGAAGATACCGACTTCTTGGCAAACTTCGTCAACATTAACGATAAGACTGTAGAAGGAATCAGACACAGGAAGAAGCCCTTCTTAGGTGTTCAGTGGCATCCAGAGAGTTCGCCGGGCCCATACGATACCCGATTCCTCTTTGACAGATTCTTTGAGGAGGCCCTGAAGGCTTGAAGATAGATGGGATCAAGTCGGTCGTCATCGTAGGAAGTGGCGCCATCAAGATCGGAGAAGCTGGCGAGTTTGACTACTCAACATCTCAAGCGATCAAGGCCCTCAGAGAAGAAGGAATAAGAACAATCGTCGTCAATCCAAATATTGCCACTATTCACACCGATGAGAAGTTCGCGGACAAGGTATATTCGGTTCCGATAAGGACAGACTTTCTCGAGGAAATTATCGCCAAAGAACAACCCGACGGCATCCTACTAGGCTTTGGAGGACAGACCGCCCTCAACTGCGGCGTCGAACTCGCCGAACGCGGCATTCTCTCGAAATACAAAGTGAAGGTTCTCGGCACCGGAATCGAGAGCATCGAGATCGCTGACAACCGGGAACTGTTCAAGAAAACCATGATTGAACACGGTATTCCGGTTCCAAAAAGCCGGAAAGCAGTTGACTTGGAAACCGCCCTTGAGGCGGCTCGTGAGATCGGGTTCCCTGTCATGGTCAGGGTCGCCTACACGCTGGGAGGTCAAGGGTCAGGCGTAGCCTTCGATGAACGCACGCTTGCAGAGATTGCTCTCCGAGGACTTGCCTACAGTAGGATCAAACAGGTCCTGATCGAGGAATACCTAGAGAAGTGGAAAGAAGTCGAATACGAAGTCATGAGGGATCGCGATGACAACTGCATCATAATCTGCAACATGGAAAACATGGATCCGATGGGGATCCACACTGGCGACAGCATCGTAGTCGCTCCCTCCCAGACCCTCACGAACCGCGAGTACAACCTCCTAAGAGAAACAGCACAGAAGGTCATACGAACCCTTGGCATAGTTGGAGAGTGTAACATACAGTTTGCGTTGGACCCGAAGAGCGAAGAATTTAGGGTGATCGAAGTTAATTCGAGACTCTCTAGAAGTTCCGCGCTCGCGTCAAAGGCTACTGGCTACCCGATAGCGTACATCGCGGCAAAACTATCCCTTGGCTACGTTCTCCCGGAACTCTCGAACAAGATAACCAGGGTGACCTCGGCGTGTTTCGAACCTGCATTGGATTACGTTGTAGTCAAGGCTCCTCGGTGGGACTTCCAAAAGTTCCGCAAGGTCAGCAAGGGAATCGGGACCCAGATGAAATCCGTTGGCGAAGTCATGGCGATCGGAAGATGCTTCGAAGAAGCCTTGCAAAAAGCGATCAGAATGCTCGACATCGGGAAGGAGCTGACTGATAACGGAATTCCGGGGAGAAGTATCGAGAGGATCCGAAAAGAACTCAGAGAGCCCACCGATGAGCGGATCTTCTACGTGACAAAAGCTCTGAAATCCGGGCTAAGCATGGAGGAGATATCGAGGCTGAGTGGTATCGACCTATGGTTTCTGGACAAGATCAAGAACATCGTTGACATGGAAAAACGGATCGTAAAAGAGAGAATCAATCATGACATTGTCAAGAGGGCAAAGGAATTCGGTTTCTCCGACAAAAAGCTGGGAAGACTTCTAGGGAAGAGCGAGGCTCAAGTTCGTGACTACAGAAAAGCGCACAACATAGTGCCGGTCACGAAACAGATAGACACGATGGCCGCCGAGTGGCCCGCTGCGACAAACTATCTCTATCTAACATACGGCGGTGAAGTGGACGATTTCGAATACGCGCCTAGAGACAAGGTGGTCGTCTTGGGCTCCGGCTGCTACAGAATCGGATCAAGCGTGGAGTTCGACTGGTGCTGTGTGAACATGGCTACAGCCCTGAAAAAGAGAATCTCAGAGGTCATAATGGTAAACTGCAATCCTGAGACCGTATCAACTGATTTCGACATACTGGACAAGCTCTACTTCGAGGAACTGAGCCTTGAACGAGTCCTGGACATACTGGACAAGGAACGCCCACGCGGAGTAGTTGTAAGCGTCGGCGGACAAACCGCAAACAATCTGGTCAAGGGACTATCCGAGCACGCAACGATTCTGGGCACCACCCCGGATAGCATTGATACTGCGGAGGACCGCTCAAGATTCGGCCAGCTGTTGGACAAGCTCAAGATCGAACAACCGAAATGGGACAAGCTCAGATCTCTTGAGGACGCCAAACGATTCTCAAAGGAAATAGGATATCCTGTCCTCATCCGTCCATCTTATGTTCTCTCGGGCTCGGCGATGAACGTCGCGTTCAACGAGGCACAGCTTACCGGCTACATTCGAGAGGCAGCACGCGTTTCCCGGAAGAATCCGGTTGTCATCTCAAAGTTTCTGACGGGGGCGAGAGAGGTTGAAGTCGACGGGGTTTGCGACGGCTCAAGAGTCTTCATCGGTGCAGTTATCGAGCATGTGGAAAATGCCGGGGTCCACTCCGGAGACGCGACCATGACCATACCGACCCTCTCAATAACGGGAACAGTAAGAAAGAAACTCCTATCATATTCGCGGAGGATCGCTAGAAGCCTCAACATCCGAGGACCCTTTAACATACAGTTCCTCGTCAAAAATGGACAGACGCTGGTTATCGAGTGCAACCTTAGAGCCTCTCGAAGCATGCCATTCGTATCCAAGACAATCGGAACAAACCTAATGGATCTGGCTGCGGAGGCCATAACTAACGGGACCATAAAGCAGGGCGAGGGAATTCACCGAAGAATTGGAGTGAAAGCGCCTCAATTCTCCTTCACAAGATTGGACAAGGCGGACCCCGTGACAGGGGTCGAAATGGTCTCCACCGGAGAAGTAGCTTGTTTCGGCGAATCATTCCAAGAGGCATTCATCAACGCCTTGATTGCGAGCAACTTCTACATTCCAAAGAAGGACGACGCCATTCTCATCTCGATGGGTGAAACGAGAAAGGGAATAATTCCGTACGCGAGAATGCTGGCGCGAGCAGGCTACAGGATATTCGCGACACAGCATACCGCGGAAGAGTTTTCGAAGAACGGAATCGAATCTAGGATACTATACAAGGTAAGCGAGAAGAAGAAACCGAACATAATGGACTACCTCCAAAACAGAGAGATTCGACTCGTAATCAACATTCCGAGCCACGAAGGGGACCCTGCATCCCATCGGATACTCAAAGACGAGTATCTCATTAGAAGGAAGGCGGCTGAGTTTGGGATTCCGATCGTGACCAACCTCGAGCTAGCGAGAGCACTTACGAAAGCGCTCGTTCGCCATAATGCTGGTCCAGAATGGAAGAGCCAATCCAAGGCAGAGGCGTTCGTATCTTCTGGTATCCCTTCAACTGTAATGCGGGCCCCCCTTGGGGGCATATCACCTCGAACTGAACGCGTCCCTGTCTCTATTCCTCAGACAAACTAGGATTCACTTTTCTGTCCTGAAGTATCCTACCGCTGTTACTGTGAGCCCGGCGTGGAAAGTCCCCTCTAACTATTCCGAGCACCTTCAGTGGGCCCAGAGAGGGCGAACTCGGAACTGGAACCGACCCGTCCTCCCACGCTAGGGCTTACCGGTGCCCTTATAGAATTGTGGGCTACAGATCGGGGAAGGCGGTTGTAGCTTGAACCCCCAACCAATCATTCCGTTGCGAGTATACGACGACATGGAGGCCGCCCAGCGGTTCCTCGTGGACGTCTTCGGATTCAAGCAAGGTCGACTCGATCGAGATCCCAGCGGTCGGCCGGTCCACGCCGAGGTATCCAATGGGGACTCCGTAATCTGGATTCACCGCGTCGACCCCAAACACGGCCTAGTCTCAGCCCGGTCCCTTCCGGCGCAACCAGGCGGTCTCGTTGTCTTCGTCGAGGATGTAGACGTTCACTACCATCATGCCCGAAGTGCAGGAGCTACCATCGATTCTCCGCCTACAGACCAGCCGTACGGCCAGCGGGAGTATGCTGCCCGGGACCCGGAGGGGAACCTCTGGTACTTCGCGACGCGGCGACGATAAGACGTTCCGACCTAGGCCAAGTAAGCGTTGCTTGAAGCTTTGCTCATACACGAGCGCCGGTTGAGGAACGGGGATTTCGCTCCCTGGCGCGATAGAGTTGGAGCGCCTCGGTCAGCCGCTTGAGCGCTTCCGGGGTGTAGGGCTCGCATTGAAACATCATGTGTTGCACGCCGAGTTCCGTGTAGCCGCGCATTGCCGCCGCGATCTCGTGCGCTGTGCCCGTCAGGGGATTGTCGAAGAATTTCGGTTTCTTTTCTTGGAGGTCGGGGAACCATAGACCGATTAATGCTGTGATGCCTAGTGTCGCCGGGTTGCGTCCCATTTTGCGGCAGGCGGCTTCGATTTTGGTGCGTCGCTCGGCCAGTGTTTCAGGTTTGCCCATGTAGCCGGTGTTCCAGAGGTCAGCGTACCGTGCCGTCAGCTTGAGCATGCGCGGGCCCCCTTCGCTTCCGACCATCAACGGTGGCCCTTCCAACCTTGGACCGCGCGGCACGATCTCGCAGTTTCGCGCCTGATAATACTGTTCCTGCGAAATCGACGTGCCCGTCGTGCAATAGTGGCTTGAGAATCTGTAAGGCTTCTTCGAAGCGGTCTACGCGATGGTCGAAGGGTAGCCCGAACGCCTGATATTCCGGCTCGTTCCATCCCGCGCCGATACCCAGGATCAAGCGGCCGTGGCTGACCTCGTCGATGGTCGTCGTCATTTTCGCTAGGATCGCTGGATTGCGGAAGGAGTTGCACGTCACCAGTGTGCCGAGTTCTATGCGCTGTGTCGCTTCGGCCAGTGCCGCCAGCATGGTCCAGCATTCCCAGATTCCTCGGGTCGGCTCGCCGGGATTGCGATAGAAGAGGTGGTCAGGGAGCCAGATGCTATCGAAGCCATCCTTTTCCGCCTGTCGCGCGACCGCGCGGATCTCGTCATAAGGGCGCTTGCTGTAGTTTTCGCGGTCGTTCGCGATAAAGACCAAGAGTCCAATCTTCAAGGCCTGTTCACTCGAGCGTTCTGTTACAATATTGACTATCTCTTGCAGTGAGGAGTGAAAGTAATCCCGTAAATAGGTAAAATCGCTCGCAAGAAGGATTGATCTTTCTTGGTCCCTAAACTACGAAAGTACACGCACGAATACCGGTTGAGGATCGCTCGCCTGATCTCAGACCGTGTCGTCAAGAAATATGGAAGGGATGTCCTTGCTGTCTATGTCTGCGGGTCAACATCAAAGAGACTTGACCGTGCTTACTCTGACTTGGAGCTGATCGTTGTGGTTCGTGATCAGGTTGAGATCCCGATGAAATACTATCTTTACCGAGGCCTCATCATAAACATCGAATATCCCACGTCGTCATACACTCTAGATGATGCCGAGAAGTTTACCAAGGATTGGCATTGGGTGGCGGACCAGTACAGGAACAGAATCGAGCTCTACGAGCGAGATGGATGGTTCAGAAGGCTCGACGAGGCGGTAGCGAAGAACGACAAGAAGGATTCTGCTGAGGCGATTCGAAAGTCGTTCATGATGATGACCGAGTCCATGGCCGTTATGAGGAACGCGGTACTGACAAACGACAATATCGGAGTACTCTCGAGCCGACGCGTGGTCGCGGAAGATGCTGCGAGAGTTGTCTTTCTCTTGAATCGAAGATACGTGACTACCACTAGCTGGTTCTGGAAGATCCTCTTCGACTTATCCGAGAAACCGAAAGACTTCAACGCGCTCATCAAGAAGATTTGTGGATTCGTCCCGACTACCGTAGAAGAAGTGGTTTCTTCCTCTGAGAGACTCTACAGGGAGATATCCGAACTTGTCGCCGATCTTGGGGTCAAAATAGAACGGGAGCATCTATGGGTCTGAAAGTTGCCACAGGCCCTCTACGTTCGTTGAATCGAGGGGCAAATTGATAAGAGACTGAACTTTGTCCAGCAATAGTTGGGCTTAGAATGTTCACTTGTACGAAGTGTGACAAGAGAGAATTCCAATTGACTCAGCTCTCAGAGATGAGATTGCTCGCAGAGTGTCCGTCATGCGGTGCCTCGTTTATCATGGACACTGTGACGGAGAAGAGGCCTAGGGTTGAAGCGTCCGACCCAAACCAGCATATCATTTGGGATTGGAAGGCGGAGAAATGGGTTCCCGCTAAGAGGTAGGCTTCTAAGATCGCTGATCTATTGGCACATATGGAACTTGAGCGGGCCCTACGTATTCTGTTAGAGGTCTGATGAGTCTGTTGTCGGCGTACTGTTCATAGATATGAGCGATCCAACCGGATATTCGGTTGCAGGCAAAGACGGCTGGCATCAAGTCCTTGGGCACTCCAAGCGCGTTTAGGACGACTGCCACGTAGAATTCGATATTGGGCCATAACTTCCTCTTGTCCATAACGATCCTCTCCACTTCCTCGGCAATATCGAGCCATTTCCTGCTTCCACCGCGTTCTTCAGCCAGTTTTTCCGCGATGTTCTTCAGTATTCTGGCTCTTGGATCGTAGGTCCGATAGATTCTGTGGCCGAACCCCATTATCCTCCTGCCCGCTGCTAGCTCACTGTCGACGTATCCTTCGACTTTTTCCACTGTCCCGATCTCTTCGAGCATCTCCATTACGCGCTGGTTTGAGCCTCCGTGGAGGGGACCTGCGAGAGTTGCGATCGCGCTTGTGACTGCTCCTCCGAGGTCGGCGAGAGTGGAGATTGCGACGACGGCGGCAAAGGTAGAGGCGTTCATTTCGTGGTCCGCGTAGAGGATGGAGAGCGTATCAAAGGCGGCTCTTGACACTTCATCGGGTTTCCTTCCCGACAAGCCGTAGAGGAAATTCGCAGCGTGTCCCAGTCGTGGGTCAGGCCTGATGGGGGTCTTTCCTTTTTTTATTCGTTCGTAGCTGGCTACAATTGTCGGAAGAGTAGATGTGAGTTGTAGAGATTCGCGTCGGTTAAACTGGTCAAACGTCTCTCCTTTTTTCCTGGGGAACGTTGCCATGTAGGAGACAGCTGTTCGGGCAACCTCCATCGGGATCGCGCCTTTCGGTATGCCCCTTAGAAGTTTCGGGACTTGTAGCGGAAGGGGACGACGAGCGGCGAGTTGTCGCTTGAATTCTGAAAACTGGGCCTTGTTTGGAAGGCTTCCGTTCCAGAGCAGGTAGGTGACCTCCTCGAAGTTCGATTTCGCAGCAAGCTCGTTGATATCAATCCCTCTATACCGGAGGATTCCTTGCTGCCCATCGATGAACGTGATAGAACTTTTCGCAACAACAACCCCTTCCAGGCCCTTCTCGATCTCAGTTGTTATCAGTCTCACCATCGAACCGTTGGAATGGTATTGCTGGTAGCATGGGTTCTAGTCCTAGTTAAGGAATATCAATGACACAAAGAACGCGTCGAAGCTTCAACTCGGCCACTGTTGCTGAGAAAGCCTTTTTCAACGGCAATTCGACGACCCTCCCACCGAGAGAACTTCCATGACGACAAGAGTGCACAAGATCGCAGTTCTACCTGGAGATGGAATAGGCCCCGAAGTCGTCGATGCCACGCTTATGGTCTTAGACGCTGTCCAAAAAACGGGACTAGTACACTTGGAATATCTGAAGGGCGATGCCGGATTCGACTCCATCAAAAAATTCGGCACGAACCTGCCGGAGAAAACGGTTGAGATGATGAAACGAACGTCTGCTTGTCTGAAGGGACCAATGACGACTCCGGAGGAGCCTGGAACCCCGCGGAGCGCTGCGGTGACGATGCGCTCTCTCTTCAATCTGTACGCCAACGTTCGCCCTGCGCGGACCCTTCCAAACGTAACCGCTCTGAATCCCGGGATTGACTTGATAGTGGTGAGGGAGAACACCGAAGGGTTGTATTCTGGGAAGGAATTCGAAGTTACCCCTGGGGTCGGTGTGGCAATGAAGATTGTCACCCGAGCCGCCTCGGAGAGAATTGCGAAGTTCGCTCTCGAGCTGGCGATGAAACGGAGAAGGAAGCTTGCGTTCGTTCATAAGGCGAACATTTTGAAGATTACCGATGGCATCTTCAAACAATCAGTCCTCGACACCGCTAAGAAGTATCCAGACGTGGAGCTTGAGGATCTCCATGTGGACGCTGCAGCCATGCAGCTGATCAGACGGCCGGAGAGCTTTGATGTAATAGTGACCATGAATCTCTACGGAGATATTCTCTCCGACGAGGCCGCGGCAGCGGTAGGAGGTCTCGGGGTTGCTGCCGGCGCGAACATTGGTGAGACCTACGGCATGTTCGAGCCTGTTCATGGTTCTGCGCCGAAGTACACGGGCCAGAACAAGGTGAATCCGGTGGCGACTATAGAGGCGGCGCGAATGATGCTTGACTATCTCGGCGAGAGCAAAGCTGCGAATCTAGTTGAGAAGGCAACGACCTCTGTCCTCAAGGAGGGGAAGGTGTTAACCTACGACCTTGGCGGAAAGGCTCGAACCAGTGACGTGGGCAGAGCGATAGCTGAGAAAGTTGTATCCTTGAAGTAGGATTCTACATTCGTTCGGCAAGCTCTAGGCCTAAGATCCCGGCAACAGTTTTCAAGACTGTTCTGACGGCTAGAACAAGTGCTACCCTTTGCCATTTGAGTTCGGGGTTGCTCATATGGGAGATGTCGGACTTTTCATAGAATTCGTGAAATCTCTGGGCAAGCAGGTTGGCGTAAAGGCATAGCAGCGTTGGGTTTAGGTCATCTGCAGCTTTAGAGAAGGTTTCTGGAAACTTGGAGAGTTCCAGAACAAGCGCTTGTTCGACAGGCTCCTTCAACAGGTTCAGGGTCTTTGGCTGTTCTATTCTCCCCAGCTTTCGGAGAATTCCGGAGCTTCTTGTGTACGCGTAATTGATGAAAGCTGCGCTGTTAGTCTCGAAGTTCAGGACCTTGTCCCAGACAAAGTTCGTGGACTTGATGGCCTCCACAGAGAGAATGGCATATCTAACGGCTGAAATCGCGATTCTCTCCGCTATTCTTTGTCTGATTTCCCCTGGGATGCTCGGCGATCGTCGATCTACCTCTGACTTAGCTCGCAAGACTGTTTCGTCTAGGACTTGGTCGAAGGTAACGTACCGCCCCCGTCGGGCAGACATTCTCTGCCCTTCGAGCATGAGGTGGCCGATGGGGAAGTAGATGAATTTCTCAGCCTCCTTCCGATACCCGGTAATCCAGAACGCGACCTTGACCTGGAACTGTGCAAGAGACTGTTCAGTTCCGATCACATTGATGACCCTCTCGGCTATCCGGAACTTGTGCAGCGTGTAAGCAATATCTCGCGTCGGATAGAGAGAAGTCCCATCAGACCGGATCAGAGTGAGGGGAGGAAACTCGAAAGTCGGAGACACGCCTAGTTTGTCCCGTAACCCAAATTTCTCGACCGCTTTTGCTACGTCGAGCTCCAAGGCTCCTCCCTTGGTGAAGGTGAAACCGGACTCCTTCAGTTGGCCAACTATCTGAGCGACTTGTCCAGACCAGAGAAGGTCACTCTCCCAGTCCCAATGGTCGAAGTGGATTCTAGCCCTCTGCAGAGTCTGCTCAAACCCACTCAGTACTATCCGTGTGACACGTCTCATCGAGGCTGAGGTTTCGGGGTCTTTCTTCTCGTACTTTCTGATGACTTCGCTGATCGAATCCTCAGGGTCAGGGTCCTTGGAGATCAGCTTGCTCAGCTGCTCGAATTCCGCGGGGTATTTGCTTTGAAGATCTGCGCCTATGCCGACCCACTCGTCCAGGGACTTGGTGGTGGCCACGATATCTGCATCCGAGGCGTTGGTCGTTTTGAGAAGGGCAAGTCGGTTCTTCAGTTCCTCTATCTCCACAAGCGTTGCGGTTACCGAGTAGATTTTCCCGATGTAATGGTCCGGCTTTTCCTTGGGAACCGGTTCATTCAATAGCTTGTAGCCGTAGGCCATGATAGCGCATTGTCTGCCGGTGTCATCAATGTAGAAATGGGTCTGGACAACGTGTCCCCGTGCACTGAGGAGGCGTGCTATTGTGTCGCCGAATATCGAGTTCTTGGCGGTACCTATGTGGATCGGTCTTGCGGGGTTTGCGCTGGTATGTTCCACCATAGTCTTCTCTGGAGTAGGTGTTTTGAGGAGTCCGTACTCTGAACCGCCCCGTTCAACCGATTTCAGAGTAACTTCAGTAAGTCTTGCAAGGTTCGCCCGGAAGTTCACGTAACCAGGCTCGGTCGCCTCAACTGATTCAATAAGGTCCAGTTTGACGAGTTTCCGAATTGTCTCCGCTAGAGTCGTAGCGACTTCGATTGGTTTTCTCTTCTGGATCTTCGCCAATTCGAAGCTTAGCGAGCTCGCCAGGTGACCAAAGGTTGGATTAGGCGGATCTTCGAGAGTAGACACAATATCGAGATTTGGAAGACTGAGTCCCGAGGTTTTCTTGAGAGATAAGTATCCCGCGTTTAGCGCACTCTCACATTCGCGTCTGAAAGATCCGAAAGGGTTGGAATGATCAGGTTTCATTTGTCCGGTTGCCAGTGCCAAGTTCGGGTCACGCGAAGGTCACATGATTCCGCCCATAGTTTCTTATTAGGGCATTCTCAAGTTGTCGAAATTTGGTAACGCGTCCAACTCTTAATATCGGCTGTAGCGTAGTTCTATTCCCATGAGCGAGACCACGCCAAGCTACCAACAAAGTTCTACCGTACCAAGAGATTCTACTGGATTGTCGCGGGACTAATTGCTTTGACTGTTACTTCCACCATAGTCTATTACGAAATGAGCTACAACTCGGTGAATGGGACAGTGGTCCAGCTTGTTGGCGGTCGCCGCAGTTTCTATCTCGGTGTCACCTTCTACTTGGAGATTCACGTCTGGTCGTGGGCAACATCAATCTCTACTCATGTCAGCAATCCAATCTTCAACTTGGTGGTTGACTCATTTCCAATTCAGACCGTGTCCGCGCTAAGCCGTTCGTTTGAACCCGGCGGATACGTCTCATACAACTTGAAATTCCAATCGAGCGATACGTTGGCGGAGTACGCAATCTCCAACAGAAGCCCGAACAACTTGTTTGTTCAGATGAGTGCCTCGGTGAGCGCGGGACTCTACCAAGAACAAGTCACAAAGGCTGATGCCGCGACATGGACATTCTCTAGTTAGACTCAATCCTCAGAGAGTTTCAGCGTCCCATTACTAGTTTTTATTGACCCCGCCCGGAGAAGAACGCGCAACGGGACCGTAGTCTAGATCACGGGTAACCGCAATAAATCCCCGCGAGGACAACCAGGATAGGACATCGGGCTCCGGCACCCATAAAGTGGAGAGACCCGAAGGTCGTGGGTTCAAATCCCACCGGTCCCGCTTTGACGTCATGGACTTTGTGCTGCTTTCATTGGCTTTTCAAACTCAGTCACAGTGAGCGAGCACCTAATTTCACTGGGTTCTGAGATGGGAATCTTCTATGGATTCTCCCGGGTTAACAGCTACACTGTAGTTAGTGGCCAGGTAGATCGTTTCCGCTGGTCAGAGGTTTCCTGTGGAGAGGAGACTGCCTCAGCCCATTCTATGACAAAGTCAACCAGCTGATGACGTAGTTCTTCGCCCTTAGACTGAGACCGTCTAAGGGTCCTGATATTATCGGCCAGTTGAATCGAACCCAACACATCCTTCGTCCATTTCTCAAAGTCCCTCCGTCCAATATGGTACTCCAGAGATTCTAATGGCACGATTTTGAGGGCTTCCAGGAATTCTCCAATTGAGGAGACGAGTATCCCCGAATATTGTCCAAGACCAGTGTCAAAGTAGAATGACTTGTCCCTTGGAACCGCCATGATCCCATCTACGGTAGCGTCCGCTTCAACCCGGGTATTAGGCCACAGTCGACTCCCGGGCAGAATCTTCGCTCGGTCTCCGAGGGTGCAACCCTGCCCGATTATAGCTCTATCAATGGTTACGTTGTCGCCCACGATCGCTCGCTCACCGATTATCGTTGATTTTATCGAACAATTGCTTCCGATTGCCGTATGACGAAACGTTACCGTTTGGTCCAAGCATGTCCCTGAGCGTATCTGGGAATCTTCTTCCAAGACCGTTCCAGGTTGGATCTTAACATCATCTCCAATCTTGGCGTCATTGTCGAACCATGATGGACCAGAAATCTGAACGCGTTGACCCACCCTGACGTTTCCACTCACGAAAACCCGCGGTTTAGAATTGCCGAGTGCTCTTGCATCTATAGGAGCATCTTGATCTAGCCTGCGTAGGACCCAGCCAGTTCCTTCCAAGTAGCCCTTGAGTTCTCCCACGTCGACCCAGAATGACTTGGAAGCGAACCCGAATAGATGTTCACCTACTCGCATTAAGTAGGGGAACAGGTCTCGAGCAAAGTCCCACTTTTCATCCTCTATGTAATCGACGACATCGGGTTCGAGAATGTAGAAGCCAGTGCTCGCGAGATTACTAAGCGCTGTGCCTGGTGCCGGTTTTTCTAGAAACTTGACAATTTCCTCCCTCTTCCCCAGAACCACGATTCCATAGAGGGACGGGTCTTCTACTTCAGTAAGAGCGATGGAGACTTCTCCTCCCCTGTCCAAATGAAAGTGAACCATTTCGGTCAGGGAGATTTCGCTGATTGTGTCAGATTGGACGACCAGAAATGTTTCGTCCAGTAGATGAGCGGCCAGTTTCAGGCTTCCAGCGGTTCCGAATGCGACTCCTTCCGGTTCGACAACGTATGTGATTCTGACCCCGAACTGGGAGCCGTCGCCTAGATAGCCCATCAGTTGATCTTTGAGATAGCCAACGATGATGATAATGTCGTGGAATCCGTTGGAGGATAGATGGGAGAGTACGTAGTGGATTATTGGGTTGGGACCGAGTGGAAGCATTGGCTTAGGCCGGGTAAAGGTGAGAGGTCTTAGACGGGTTCCTTCGCCCCCGGCTAGAACAACAGCCTTCAAGGTTCACGCGAGTTCTAGGTTAATGATACCCGCGTCCGGCCCCCACAAGAGACTGAAGCCAGTCACGTATAAAGTGCGTAGAAGGTGAAAGAGAGAATCTCTGACCACAAGTCTCTTCCGCTCCTAGTGCCAGCTCGATATTGCAATTCTAACAATTGGGATCCTGGTCATTTGGAGACTAGTTACCATGACAATACAATCTCAACCAAGGAAAAGAGAGCCGCTAAACCCATGGGATAAGTGAAACGCGTCCTTGGGGATCTTTACCTAGTAGCGGCCACGCCGACCGAAGAACCATCATTGTCGGTATTGCAGGAGAATGCTAAAGAATGCTGATTGCCGCTGTTCCTTCGCTAGTAAGGGTTGCGATACCTAACCCCTTTAAGTTTCGCAGAAAGGACCCTCTTGAAGAAAGGCACTGCAGATGCTCTCGACAAGCCAGCAAGCCCCTATGGGCAATCGTTCTACCCTAATTACCATCGGGAAGAACGGAGAACTCAGGCACCTATTCTGGCCTACACACAACTATCCTCAGCATGTTCGGGGTTCTCTACCGGGAATCATATGCGGGAAGGGTCAAAACGAATCCTTCAGCTGGTTGACAGACGATCCTTGGACACGAAGACAGAGATATCTTCCCGATAGCACTATTCTTGAAACAACTTTTACTGATAATCGTAATGGTTTCGAAGTAAGGGCCACGGATTTCGTCTTGCCCGGCAGGGATGCCCTTGTCAGAGTTTTCGAGATAGCCAGCAAGAACTTGGCTCCCATTGACACAAGTTTCCTCTACTACAACGATTTCGACATAGCTGAAACCCCTATCGGTGATGCCTGCTACTACGACCAGAGATCTGACACGATCGTCTCCTACAAGCGAAACTATTGGTTCGCCTTTGGAGGTGAGAGACGCTCTTCCGCCCATCAATGCGGGGTCCACGAGGATGCATCAGATGCCTTCGTTGACGCAAAAGATGGCAAACTGTCCGGAAACTCTCTCGCCCTATATTCAGGGACGAGAGGAGTGAATTCCTGTCTCAAGTGGGACCTTGGAAGTCTGAATCCAGGTGTAAAGGAACAACTTGTTCTCTTGATGTGCTTCGCACACAACAAGCAAGACGCGTTGTCTCTAATCGATACTGCAAGGAAGAGTTCGCTTCCGGAGATGGTTAATGACGTCAACAAATACTGTCAAGACTGGCTTAGAAATGCCGAAGTTACTAGAGTTCCAGAGGCTTGGGAGGACCTGCTCAGAAGGTCTCTTCTAACTCTGAGAACCCTTGTATCTCCAGATTTCGGAGGAATTGTCGCCGCTCCGACGCTAGACCCAGATTATAGATACGTCTGGTCCCGAGACGGGACATATGTCGCATATGCGCTAGACCGCTGTGGCTATCACAAAGATGCAGAGGCCTTCTATCGGTGGTGCAAAGAAGCTCAGGAGCCGAGCGGTGGATGGAATCAAAGATACCATATTGAAAGAACTCCCGCGCCTTCCTGGGGAGAGCAGGAAGACCAGTGCGCCACCATGTTGTGGGGCTTCGGACAGCACTACGAGCTGACTAAGAATCGAGATTTTCTGGAGGACGTTTGGCCCACCATAAAGAGAGGCGTTGAACATCTCTTGTTCGGAAGAGACCCGGAAACCGGTCTTGTCGGGCCGTCGCTGGACCTCTGGGAAGAGAAAAGCGCACTACATACTTACACGAATTCAGCGGCATGCGGGGCGCTGAGAGAGAGCGCTGAGGTAGCGTCAGTCCTCGGACATGACGCGCTAGCAGAGTCTTGGAAGAAAGAGAATGGCATTCTGCAGGGTGCAATTCTGAAGCATCTCTGGAGTGAACAGAATAATCGATTCCTGAAATCAGTTAAGCCCGTGGACAATGACATTGATACTGCGATCATAGGACTATCTTTCCCGTTTTGCGTATTACAACCTGACGACCCTAGAATGCTGAGCACGGCTCATCAGATCGA
>VBBD01000039.1 GCA_005882895.1 Candidatus Bathyarchaeota archaeon
CCATGCCAGACAGCAAGTGACCTCTCCAGACTGGGGGGTCTAAGCGAACCACGCCTCGCGACGCAAGAGAGTCGGGGTCCAAGCGGCTGTATCGGGAGAATACAGACAAGTCGGATCACGGACCAAGCTGCATCGAGATAATCGGACAATCCTCCCCGGGGGAATCAGCTCTACAGGACGCGCACTCTGTTGGTCGCAACGAGGGCGAAAGCATTTCTTTAACGTGTATGCGGACGAGCCGAATGATTCCCGCTTGAGTAGGCCCCAAACTAGGCTAGTCGACGAGCTATTTGCCCTCGACTCCCGCATCCGGTACGTCGCTCTCTTGGACCGGAACAGCAAACTCCTAGAATCTAGGATGCGGTCAAACGTGATGAGTCTGACACCTGAAACCTACGATCGGAAGTTCATGGCAAGCGTCCCGCCGATGATCCTTGACACGCTGTCCCAGCTAGAAAACCAGTGCGGACCTCTCGCCCACATCTCGATCCAATACCAGAAAGTCGACCTAGTCATCTTCCCGCACAACAATCAGATTGTCGCAATCAGCCTAGAACCCGGCCCCCTTGAGCCGATACTGCGCAAACTCAGGGACAGCCTCAACCTACACATCCACCTCTAAGAGGCACCTTAGACCCTGAGCCTCCTCGCAAGATTTGCGAAATACGTTCTGAGGCTCTCAATGGTAGAGCCTGTTCAGAAAACAGACAAAAGTCTGAAGACACAGTTTCCACCACGCCAAGAACCTGGCCCAAGACGACCTGACTAAATCCGAACAATTATCTGGCCATTCAGAGATAGAGTCAGAAGAGCCCGTGAAACGTTAAACAAGAACACAAGACCCCACATCCGCCATGGCAATGCAACCGAGAGAATCCTACCAGCGAGTCTTCGAGCTCCTACAAGCACACCACGAATGGTTTTCCGGAGCCCTCCCACTAATAGCCAGCGAGAACATCCCCAGCCCCGCGGTCAAAGAAGCCATCCTCTCCGACTTTGGAAACCGGTACGCAGAAGGCTGGACAGGCGAGAGAGTATACGCCGGCTGCCGATACATAGACCAAGTAGAACAAATCTGCATAGACCTCGCCAAGCAATTATTCCAGGTCGACTTCGCAGACGTCCGGCCAATCTCCGGAGTCTGTGCCAACCTAGTTGCTTACACCACATTCACGACTCCAGGAGACACTATGATGGCGCTAGCAATCCCAGCCGGCGGCCACATCAGCATGGGAAAGAAAGAGTTCGGAGGAACCGCAGGCTCAGTACGCGGCCTAAACGTCGAATACTTCCCCTTCGATACAGAAGAGATGAACATCGACATCGACACCACAGAGAAGAAGATCAAGAAACTAGCAGCCGAAGGAAAAAAACCCACACTCGCCATGTTCGGCGGCTCCGTTCTACCCTTCCCTCATCCCATCAAGGAACTCGTTCCCATACTCCAAGAACATGGAGCGAAAAGCTGCTACGACGCAGCCCACGTAGCAGGCCTAGTCGCAGGACACCAGTTCCAGGACCCAATGCACGAAGGCGCCGACGCCATGACCTGCAGCACCCACAAGACACTTCCCGGACCCCAAGGCGGACTGATACTCTCGCGTCCAGAAAACGCCGAGAAGATCAAGAAGGCAACTTTCCCGGGCAACGTCAGCAACCACCACCTCCACCACCTCGCCGGCAAAGCGATAATGTTCGCAGAGATGCTCGCCTACGGAAGAGAATACGCAGCCCAGATCGTCAAAAACAGCAAAGCCCTCGCTCAAGCCCTCCACGAGCTCGGATTCAAAGTCCTCGGCGAGAAGAAAGGCTTCACAAAATCCCACCTCTTAGTCGCTGACATAACTAAGTACGGCGATGGAAAGACTATCGAGAAAAAACTGGAAGACGCCAACATCATCCTCAACCGCAACCTCCTACCCTACGACATCAAAGAAGGAAGACACTTTGAAGCTCCAGGAGGAATAAGATGTGGTGTATCCGAGGTCACGAGGCTCGGAATGAAAGAATCAGAGATGAAGGAGATAGCCCAGCTAATGTATCGAGTGGTCGTCAAAGGTGATGATCCAACAAAGGTCGGCAAGAACGTAAATGAATTCCGAAAAGAGTTCACGAGAGTACAATACGCTTTCGAGTCAACTAGAGACGCTTACGAATACATCCAGCTACGATAGCCACGCCACCCTTAATACAGACCATTAGTCCCGAGCACAGGAAGCAGGAAACTTCAGTTGAGCAAGCGGGAAAAGAGACGCCGAGACGAGGCACCCATGCCAGCGGCGAGCGCCGGACTCTTGCGCTTTTTCGAAGAAGACACACCAGGAATAAAACTGAGTCCCCAACTCGTCGTCATATCCGGCGTAGGACTAGTAGCCCTCGCCCTCATCGCGTACTTCCTCCTACCTGTAACATGACCTGCCCAGCCATTCTTCCTAGGACGCTAGTAGTCCTCAAACAATTTTCTCTGATTGATCATAGGAACGGCCCTTGCGTCAAGCCCAAGCTCAGACTTGACCGTTCGCCTCAATTCCTCAGCAAACCCGGTAAAAATGTACACCTCCTCAGGTTGACACGCTTTGATAAACGATACCAGCTGCTCGAAATCGGCATGACTGCTCAACGGAAAGGCCGCGTTGCGCCCTGTCATCGAGAGAGCCCAGCCCGTGGCAAAGGCCCTCGCCGCTTTCCTACCGATACTCCTCCGATCCCCTGGAGTTGTAATGTAGACGCACGGATCTCTCTCCAAGATCTTACTGCCATCTTCAGAGTTTGAGGCCAACCAATTCAGCGAGTGCCCACCTTTCCGATAAGCTTCGTTCACGCCATCAAGACGCGGATTGACGACGACAGGTAGGTGCGTGTAGACGTTGAAGAGGCGAATCATCTCTTGCGCCTTGCCGGCAGCATAGACGTGGAGGCATGGAACGCAACCTTGCTTGATCATCTCCACGGCCCACTCAACGACCCCTGCATAGATCGTCTCTCGAGAGGGAAAACGGTAGATCGGCGATCCATACGTCGCCTCTATTACGAGAACGTCGCATCGGTGAGGCTCGGCCGCTTTTGTTGTCAACGTATCAACGCAGTTAATGTCACCCGTGTACAAGATGGAACTCATCGGTGTATGAACAAGAAACTGGGCAGACCCCAACATGTGTCCCGCGTTTAGTGCTCTAATTTCGACACCATCAACTGAGACCTTGCGATTCAAATCGATCGCGGTAAAATTGGAAATCGCGTGTCTGTTCAGAGCACTGTGAATATTTTTCGTCTCAACGGTTGACTGTTTCAGTCCCTTATGTCCAAACCCGCGAGTGTGATCGCTGTGGGCATGAGAAACGAGAACCCTAGCATTATCCGGGACCTTCCGAAGCTTGACCGGATCCATCACGATAGTAACGCCGGAGGTAGCGACCAATAGCCCGTCGAGCCAAGCTACCCTATCGCCGCGCGCCTGGCTTTCCCTCCGAAATCGACTCCAGCCTTTGAATCGCGTCAAGGTGCAAGAAAGTATCGCCCTTGGGTTCCCGGTTCACGATTTGAGGAATTGGACTAACAACTGTAGATCGGAGAATCACTGCTTCAGACTCAGTCAACCAGACTCCGGGTGGCTCGTGCGAGACGACTGCAAGCAGTCCCTCATAGCCAAAATCGCGGTTAATCACTGCTAGCACTCTCTTTCCCACCAGCCTCTCCAACATGTGAAAAATTGTCGGATTTATTGAGGACATGTGAAGCGGATCGCGACTCCGGAGAGACGCTGACTCCCACATTCAGTGCCTTAAAAGCAGGGCGGACAACTGATGGAAACTAGAACGAACGCGCCACGAGGGAGTCCTTTCGTCAATGCCTCTCGGTTTGGCAAGGTTAATCTTGCAGGAACGAGCCCGTTACAAACAATTGACACTGAGGTCACCATGTCAAAGACACTTCCCGAGACTGAAGTTGACGATGGTTTCGAAGATGAAGAGCCAGCTCCGAATATTGTGCGGATTGGCAAGAAACCGACGATGAATTACGTGGTTGCCTGTGTGACCTTGTTCAATACGGGTGTTCCCGAAGTCATGGTGAGGGCTCGTGGTCAGTCTATTAACAAGGCTGTTGAGACGGTTGAGATGCTCAGGAGAGCTTTTTTCAAAAACGTCCAGATCCACTTGGTGGATATTGGGACCGAGGAGGTTGAGCGAGAGGACGGTTCGATTGCGAGTCTCTCCACGATCGAGATTACTCTAGGAAACTGACGCGCGCGTCACGCCGGATTTTTCTGCGCAATCTTATTAGTGGAAGAGACGTGAGCACGTCGCCATCAATGCCAGCTGCGAAATATCCGAAGATTGTGGTAACTCCTCCGGGTCCGAAAGCCCGTGCCTTGATCAAAGAGGACGAGTCTCTGATCTCGCCTTCTCTCGTGAGATTCTACCCGCTCGCGGCCGAATCGGGCCAGGGTTGCATTGTGAAGGATGTTGATGGAAACGAGTTTATTGATTTCAACTCTGGCTTGGTCTGTCTCGCAGTAGGGCATTCCCACCCGAAAGTCGTTGATGCGATCAAGTCTCAAGCGGAGAAACTGATTCACTATTCGTGGACAGATTTCTATTATGAGAAGGTCGTTCAAGTTTCGGAAGAATTGGTCAAGATAACGCCGGGGAACTTCCGGAAGAAAGTGTTCCTGAGCAATAGCGGCACAGAGGCAATTGAAGCTGCGATGAAACTTGCCAAGTGGCATTCGCGAAAGCACGCTTTTCTCAGCTTCACAGGCGCGTTCCACGGGAGGACGTTGGGAGCGCTGAGTCTTACCGCGAGCAAGCCTGTGCAGCGGAGACACTTCTTCCCGATGGTTCCCGGCGACACTCACGTTCCATTCGCGTACTGCTATAGGTGCCCGTTCAAGATGACTTACCCAGAGTGCGACATGTACTGCGTCGACTTCATCCAGGAACAGGTCCTGGACAAGTATCTCCCGCCGGAAGATGTTGCCGCGTTCTTTATCGAACCGATCCAGGGAGAGGGGGGATACGTTGTTCCTCCTCCTGAATACTTCAAGCGGTTGCGGAAGGTGCTGGACAAGAATGGAATTCTCATGGTTGACGATGAGGTGCAGGCTGGGATGGGTAGGACTGGACGCTGGTTCGGGATCGAGCACTGGGGTGTCGAGCCTGATGTTCTCTGTACGTCGAAGGCGTTGGCGTCGGGTATGCCGATTGGTGCGACTGTTGCAAACTCTGATCTGATGGATTGGGAGGGTGGATCGCATGCGAACACGTTCGGTGGGAACCCGGTGTCTTGTGCCGCGGCCATAGAGGTCATCCATGCGATTAGAGACGAGCACCTCTTGGAGAACGCGACGAGACAGGGGGACTATATGGTTAAGCGGTTGAAGGAGATGCAGGAGAAGTACGATATCATCGGCGATGTTCGAGGGAAAGGGCTGATGATCGGCGCT
>VBBD01000040.1 GCA_005882895.1 Candidatus Bathyarchaeota archaeon
AACGACGATCTCGTAGATGTTGGTGATCGGGGTTGTACCAATCGATCCGACGACAACAATAGAGACCGACGGGTGCGTCGACAACAGGTTGGAAATCGAGGCCCACGAGAACACTCCATACCTGACGAAAGTCGCGACTGCAAAGGAAGCAAGCACCATGGTGTAGATTGAAATCTTCCTGTCCATCATCGGTTTGTACACAAGGAAGTGTATCACAACCGCAATCAATCCCGAGACAACGAAAGCGCCCACTCCCATAAGGAGAAAGTTTTCCGGAAAACTGGACGAGATCAGGGCCCCGGTGTATGCTCCAATCGTGAGAAACTCTGCGTGGGCAAAATTTGGCAATTTGACCACCGCGAGCGTCAGAGTCAGCCCGAGAGATGCGAGCACGTATATGCTTCCTATGAAGATCGAGAGGACGATTGAATCAACCAGCCATTCCAGCAAGTGTGACGTCACCGAGTCTCAAACTATTATAAACAGTTTAAGACTCGTTCAGTTGGGGTTCGCGCTCCACATCCCGAATAGGCTTTAATACTAAGCAACAGCTTCGATGTTTCGTATGGCCGCACAAAACATTATTGCGGTCCTAGTCATCGGTCTTCTCGTCGGAGCGGGCGTCGGCTACGCAGTGCCAACACTCCTCGCTCCCCCTGCTGCTACCACAGGTACCAAGACGTACACCATCGGTATTGTCTTCCCACTAACCGGAACACTCGCTGACTTCGGCAAATCATTCGTCAACGCCGTTAATCTCGCTGTGGACCAGATGAACGAGAACCTGACCTCCGCTGGGAGCTCAATAAGGTTCAAGACCGTCGTTCAGGACGACAAGGGCACCCCGGCCGGCGCCCTGAGCGCGGTTCAAACGATCTTCCAATCAAGCAGCGCGCAACTCATAATCGGCCCTCTGACAACTTCAGAAGTTCTCGGTGCCAGAGACTACGCTAACACGAACAAGATCGTCCTTCTTCCTCCAGCATCATCCGGAACCGCAGCGTCGTTCCCCATCCTTCCGGGCGTTCCCCACTATCTCTTCAGGCCTGGGCAACCTGGTGACAACTTCGAAGGGAGCGCTCTGGCTCAACTCGCGGTTTTGTTCCAGATGAAGAACATTGTGTATCTGTACCGGGCAGATTCCTCCGGGTCGGGGAAGTACAACTTCACCAAGGGACTATTAGCCCAAGCGGGCATCCAGCAGACCGGCATCCAAATCCCACCCGACCAGAACGACTACTCCTCCGTCGTCAGCACAGCGAGTTCTGACGTCGCGCAGGTAATTTCGAGTGGCGGGAGCTACACCACGACGGCGGTGATGATTGATGACTACGGAAAAGAAGCCCAAAACATCTTCACCCACGCGTCTACAGACCCTCAACTGACAAAGGTTAGGTGGATAGGAGTCGAGGCCCTTAATGATAACACGCTCCTTTCCAATCCCACGACGGGCGCATTCATCAGTTTAGTGAAACTCACGATTACGACGGCCTATACACCGAGCAGCCCACAAGGCAGGGTCTTCCTCAACACCTTCAAGGCGAAGTACGGTAGTCCGCCAGAACCATTCTCAAACTATGCATATGACGTCACGTGGGTCGGGATGCTCTCGGTCCTCGCTACCGGGGTCTACTCTGGACCGGCCATCGTCGCGGTCCTGCCACAAGTCGCGAACCACTACTTCGGCGCGAGCGGGACACCGACCTTCCTGGACAAGAACGGAGACCAAGCAATTGCATACTTCGCCATAGACCTCGCATTCCAGAATGGAACTGCTTATGCGTACAAGCAGATAGGCCTGTACGACGGCGCAGCGAACAAAGTCACGCTGACAGGAGGTTAGCGTCCAGGCGAAATCTGTGCCTGGATTCTCCCCTTTATGTCTTGAAGTCCTTGTACAACTCGTTTAGCGAGTCCCATAACTTTGGAAACAGAAATTTATTGTATCTCTTGATGAGGTAGGCTGTTGTTCCGCCTTTAAGCCCCACGGTTTTGTCCCCGATTTCGCCAAAGACCAAATAGAGATGAGCGAGGTTGAACTCCTGCACCCGATAGTCATACCACATCATCGCCTTCGTGAGGGACCGCAACCCGTCCGAGTCCTCGCCTTCATTGTCTGCCAGCAACCGTGCCAACCCGATGCCCCTGCTCTTCAAGAAACTTTCGTACGGCGTCCAAAGCGTTCGACCCAATCGCTCAGATTCGTTGTAACGGGGTGAGTCCGCTGTGCTTCCGCGGCCGAGCGTCTTTCTCAACTTCAGGAAGTCACCAGGCCAGAGGCGCCAAAGGAGCTCTTCAGATTTTGCGGTTAGCCCGCTCCAGAGAGATGCGGCCTGTTCCAACAGGTGAGCAGCTTCATGCAGGTCTCCCTTCCCCATCCTTTCGTGGGTTCTCTTTAGAATGAAATTGACTCGAGTCCAGATGAGCTCGGCTTCCTGCTGAACGCCTTGGAAATCTCGCTCACCATCACAAACCAGCTCGTCGTCTTTCTTCTGAAACGAGAGTATTTTATCGGCGTGTAGATATTTCTCATAGGCAGTCTCCTCTGCCATATTATTCGCAATTGCGCCCAATCCTGCTTATATGCTTACCTTGATTTCGCGAGATGTTCCTCGTTCTATCCTTGAGGTTGGACGTCGCGAAAACTCAAGACAAATAAGGTCCGCCCTCACCTGTCGAGGCTAGCGCTTTGGTTGATACGTTCACGCAGAAGTGCACGCGGTGCGGCGAAGGCTATCCTCGACGGAAGATGGTGGGAGCTTGCCAAAAATGCGGCGGCATAATCAAGATATCATACGACTACAGCGAGGTTGGAAAGACCCTAGACAAGAAGAAGATTAGGGGGAGGCCCTTTAACCTCTGGAGATACTCTGAACTCCTGCCGCTCTCCAGCGCTGAGAACGTCATTACTCTCGGGGAGGGGGGTACGCCCCTCATAAGATCAGAAAGGTTTGCTTCGAAGCTCGGGCTGAGGAACCTCTACTTCAAGGACGAGGCTATGCTGCCGACCGGTTCTCTCAAAGATAGATGCGCCACCGTCTCAATCTCAAAGGCGAAAGAAGCAGCGGTTAAGTCCGTCGTGATTTCTTCTTCGGGGAATGCGGCGGCATCAATGTCGGCCTACTCGGCTAGAGCGGGTATCCGATGCTTGGTCTTCGTTCCCTCATCGGCCGTTCCGAGCAAACTCCTCCAAGTCACGACGTACGGTGGGAAGGTAATCAAGGTAAACGGCACAACAGGAAATTCTGTAAAGCTCGCGGCTGATGCGACCAGGAAGTTTGGGTGGCCAAACGTCTCCACAGCGGCCGTCTATAATCCCTACGCCCTGGAGGGGCAGAAGACAAGTGCCTATGAGATGGTGGAACAGTTGGACTGGAAGACTCCCGACTGGCTCGTGATTCCGGTGGGAAGTGGTAACAATCTCGCTGGACACTGGGCAGGCTTTAGCGACTTTGACGAATTAGGATTCACGAACCGAAGACCGAAAATCGCAGCGGTTCAAGCGGCGGGGTGCGCACCGTTCACCGAAGCTGTAGAGAAGGGCTCTAAACCCTCAGAGGTCCAGGCCTGGGAGAACCCCGAAACTATCGCAGGAGGAGTCAGAGACGAATTCCCCTACGATGTTGAGCTCGCCCTGCCCGCCTTGAGAGAGAGTAAGGGTGTTGCCGTCAACGTGACAGACAGTGAGATCATCGAAACGATGAAGGGTCTCGGAGCCGATGAGGGGATCTACAGCGAACCCACGGGAGCCGTTGCTGCCGCCGGGCTCAAGCACCTCGTCGCATCCAGGACAATTGACAAGGACGAACTCATCGTTGTCATGGTCACTGGGTCAGGGTTGAAAGACCCGGGCTCGCTGAGCAGGCATTTCCCCGAGCCTCCGGTAATCGACGCAGACATTAACCACGCCACGAAGTATCTCGCCTAGAATGAAGCGACGGTGGGCTTGACGTTCTCGTTGACTCTGAAGAGGTTTGTTGGATCGTACTTGTTCTTGACGGATACCAGTCGGGGGTAATTCTTTCCGTACGCTATCCTTATTCGATCATCTTCTCCCTCGCTCATGAAATTGACGTAAACACCACCCGACAAGGGTTCAATCTCCCTCCAAAAATCGCGCGCCCATCGTATGTTCCTCTCACTCTGAGAGGAGTCCACCCATGAAGCGCCAATCGCGAGCGACCACGCCTTCTGTCTGTGTGGATAGGCCACCTCATCAGTTCTTGCACGACAGTATGCGCCGTGATAATATTCGACGGCAATCTGAGAATGCGGTGACGGGACATTTTCTGTATGTGCACGGTAGGTTTCAATGAAACCGTCGCTCAGGTCGTCGACAAATCCAGACTTGAAGTAGTTCTGCCTCCCCCACGGCCAGTAGGCGTCTCTCTGAGTCTGAAGAGCTTCGTAGGTCATGGGTCTCATGTTATCGTAGAGTGGTTTCGCGATTCTTCTTCTTATCGGCGCGAGCAGCCTTTCTCCTTCGTCAATCGGACCAATGTAACCGGGTCTGATGATGACTATTGGTTTTCCATCTCGCGTCGTTATCACCTCAGCTCCAATCTTACCGACTTCATCCGGCAACTCCTGTGCGAAGTCTTGGAGGAATCCCAAGACCTCACTCGTCTTGGCGGTTGGCCATGCTACAAATCCGCCCAGTACCCTCCCGACAGGATGGAGCTTGTACATCAGAGAGGTGACAACACCAAAATTTCCACCCCCTCCCCTCAAAGCCCAAAACAGGTCCTTGTTCTGGTCTGCGTTTGCGGTGAGGAAGTCTCCATCTGCCGTGACCACATCGGCCGAGATGAGGTTGTCACAACTCGTGCCAAACTTGCCCAATAGCCAGCCGATTCCTCCTCCTAACGTCAGACCGGAAATCCCGGTCGTCGAAACCTCCCCACCAGTTGTTGCAAGCCCATGCAGCTGTGCCTCATGGTCGAATTCTCCCCAAGTCACTCCCGCACCGGCGCGTGCCGTCTTCTCGACTGGATCGACGCTTACACCCTTCAGGCTAGTGAGATCGATAGTTAACCCACCGTCGCACAGGCCAAGACCCGCGATGCTGTGTCCTCCCCCCTTTATGGAAACGAGCACGTTGTTCCTT
>VBBD01000072.1 GCA_005882895.1 Candidatus Bathyarchaeota archaeon
TGTAATGGTCAGCGTCTAGAACATACGGGCCTGTGATCGTGATGTGCTGGCCAACGCTTGGAACTGGGATCTGGTTCGTATAGTTCTGGCATGCGGGTATCGCGTCTGTCTGGCTGGGCGGGTTTACACAGATTATCTCGACCACGAGGTCACCGTAATTTGGATAACCCTCGTTAGCGCTGTTTGTGAGATTGCTGTAAGCCGGGTCTAGATTCGTTCGCAGGTGAACGTCGCCGTCAGCTTCGTCTATGACTCGGTCTACTGTCCCGGAAGCAGTAATACATGATTTTACAATTTGAAGCCTGTAGGGATTATAGATATGGCTGCTAATCGAAGCGGGGTCGCCGCAGGATGAGGTTGAACCCCCATTGAAGCGGTCATAGACATAGAACCCGGCCACAGCGCCAACCAAAGCGACTATTACTATTGCTACCACCAGCGGCGCTTTCATAGACAGCAGGAGGAGATCCGGGTAAGTAAGCGTTGGCCAGTTACCATTGGTTCGGCGCTGAGAGTCAAGGTCTGGATACTCTTACTCGCTCTTGACTGTTAACCGTGTAGTCGTGCCCTTGTCCGGTAGAGAATCTTTTTCAAGACTCCTAATAGCCAAGGAGAGAGACTGACTGAGACCTCAACTTGACGCGCATAGCGATTGATCTGGAAGACTTGAACAGGGGACCGGGCTTTTGACAAGCCCAGAGGTTCGCCAGAAGCAGCCGGGACTATTACACTTCCCCGGGCTCGGACACTTCCTCGTCATAGTAATATTCACCGGGATAGAGATCGTCGGGCTGATCGAATGGCTAGCGCTCTCAAACGGAAGGAACCCTGCCACGGTTCTCGGCCAAGCCTACCCGATACTGCAACTGGGAGCCATATCCTCCCGAGTAGGAACAACAGGTTTCACGGCAATAGTCCTCGCCATATTCCTACTCGTCGAACACATCATCACTCAGGCGGATGCCACTGGGCGATTCATCTCAGGAAAACAGTTCGTCGAGATTCTCACCTTCAGCAGCCTCGAATCCGCGATCTGGGTCGTATGGCTGAAACTGATACCCGTAAACGGGATTCTCGCCATCACCTTTTTCCTCGCAGCCCTCTTCGTGGAACACCATATCGCTGACAATGTGAAGAAGGGGCTATCCTTCTTCAAGCTCTCAAGCACCAGGCTCGTCTTCACCGGGCTCCTCGTACTAACAATATCGGAGGCTGTAGGCGCCGTGGTCTGGGTAGGAAATCAGAATCTGTTGGCCGTGTTGATCGTAGGCTCTCTGCTAGAGCACTATATTGCAAGAAACGTTGGCCTAATCCGCTAAGTGCCGTATACGTCCGGGATCCGCGAAACTCTGAATTAGGATCTCGACGCTGCCAGTTGCCGGGCCTCTATAGAATGGGGCAGCTGAGAGAAGTCAAGGCAACCAGAAGAGTTCTTCCTCTAGACCTTCTTGATCAGATTTAGCAGTTCTTGGTCGATCTTTGCCGCTTGATCAGAGGAGCGATACGCGACTAGGCCGTGCTCTGAGAGGAACATCAAGATTTGTCTGGTCCTGGTGAGGTTTCAGTCCAGCTTCGGCGCCAGATCGCCTATGGGATGCCAATTGCCATCATCAATAAGCTGTAGAAGCCAGTCTAGGCCATCTGGCATTCTGGCTCCCAGAATATGGCGCTCGCTCATTCTATTCGATTAACATTTTGCAACTTTCAGATTGAATTGTGTAGGTCGAGCTTTTGCTGGAGCTTGAAAACACCGCTCTTTCCAGATCGAGCCATGGGCCTGAACTGGCTCCTCCAGCCAGAAACCCGAGAACATTGAAGATAGCACGACGGGGGGTCCGGATAGACGATGCGTCAACCTTCTCCTTGTCGCAGATCCAAGTCGAACAAGGATCCATGAGATAGGGCTGCGACAGTCAGTATTGCTGCCGACGTGTTGGGAAACAGCTCCTCCAACTCCCTCTGAATCTCTGCGAGGAATCCGAGTAAACGCTCCCCCTTGCTCGTCAGAGTGTACCTCCGGACTCCGCGAGGGTCCAAGCCCAAGCGCAGATGGCCCTTAGACAGGAGGAAGGAGATGTATCGGTCCGCCAACGGAAAACTCAGATTAGCTTTGGAAATCACCTGGGTTTTCGACGCCCCCATCCTCCCGAGCAATAATATGTCGTGAATCACTCGTGTAGCGTCTCTGCGCTTATTCAAGACGAGCTCCGTCTCCGAACAACGGAAGAGCGACTCTGCAGCCACCTACAGATATAAAGAGTACGTGTACAAGACGTGCTAAGGAACCACTTTTGCATCTTACATAAATACACAGTGCTACGCTTCTGCAGAGAGAAACATTAGAGGATTAGCAAACTCTTCTATTGCCAGTCGAGATTGAGCGAAGGCATAACACCTAACATAGTTACTGGCCCGCTTAAGAGTTCAGATCATACGTACTGTTAATGTCGTCGCTTGAAACTACGAGCCGCTCAAAGAATAGTGTCCGTATCAGTTTTCGTAATTCTGTCAACTGTTGGAGCCTTTGCTCTTCTTCCTGTTAGTCGAGTGCACGCGCCTCCTACAGGATCATACTTTGACAACGTGGTTACGATTCTGATGGAGAACAATGGATACTGCGACATCGTCACCAGTGCCGGACCTCCCGGCAGTTGTGCTAACGGTGCGGGTTCTTACGAGACTCGTTTGTCGGCGAACTATTCCATAGCGGGCAACTGTCAATCGGATTCTATATGCTCGACCGGCGGCTACACAGCGACGAGTCACAACAGCGAGGGAAACTACATCACAATGGTCGGTGGCTACGACTATGGCCATACTGGGGATGGATACTGTTGCTGGGGAATCCCAAGCACCGACCCCAACATTGTTGACCGGTTAGAAGGCGCGGGACTGACCTGGGCAGCCTGGGCAGAAGATGCAACAGGCTCGGGAACATGCAGTTTCAACCCAGGTAATGGAATAGGTCTACCGCGTAATGCAGACCATTTTGGCTTCAAAACCTTTTCCGACATGGACACTACGGCCCGATGCGCAAACTTCCTAACAACGGCCTCCGGGCTTACGTCTTCAACATGTCCCTCATCGCCCACCGCCTCTGATACGGCATTCACTAGCAGTTTGACAGCGAGCGCTCCAAACTATATCTGGCTAACACCCAATGACTGTGATAATGGACATGATCCCGGAGCTGCCTTTGGCGACACCTACTTGAGTAAACTTGTTCCGAAGATACTCACAAGCACCCTATTCACAACCAAGAGAGCGGCATTGTTCATCGTCTATGATGAGGGCAACGCGGGCTGCGGGCCTACCCCATGTGAAAATACATCGAGCACTCCGGATTATATTTACGCCTCCTGGTCCGGTCCGGTTGCCAAGACTCATTTTGTAGGCGCGACTGCATACTCCCACAGGGCCTATACGGCCACGATCGATCAGAACTGGAGCCTATCGTGTTTGGTGACGGGGTATGATTGTTCTGCACCAGTCATGTCAGAATTCTTCACAAATCCACCATCACCAAACTTCAGTCTGTCCTCCAGTCCGACAAGTGTGACAACTCAGCTTAATCAGGCTGGAACATCCACGATAACCGTAACGCCCAGCGGTGGATTCACAGGAACGGTATCCTTCACCACGAGCATTACCCCAACAACCGGACTAACCTGTCAGAGCATGGCTTCAGTGTCCGGTGGTAGTGGCAGCTCCACGCTTTCATGCACGGGAACAACAGCACAATCGTACACGGTCACAGTTACAGGAACGAGTGGAAGCCTATCCCATCAGATCAACGTACCCTACACAGTGACTAGTTCAAACGGTAATTTTGGCACTTGCACTTCCCTCCCGCAGGGATGGAACTGTGGAAACACGAACGGACTCTCAGGTAGTTATGCTAACATTGTTAACGGTGTGCTTCAAACCCGTCAATTGAGCCAGGGGGTAGGCAGTGACAGTAGTTACTATTATGCTACTTCTCAGAAGGGTACTTTTCCCTGGAGTCCATGCCAGGCGCCAGCCAACGGCGTACTACTAACCGGTCTAACTGTAGTGAATACCACTTTCATGCCGACCGTTTTCCAACCGTATGGCACGTATCGTTATCACATTGCCATCGCATTATACTATTACTTGCCAAATGGTCCAGTGACCTCGCAGGGTCATACGCACCAGTGCCTAGATACTCAATCGAGGGTCGAGAACATTAATGGAGTATTCAGCGTCGTGGGAACAACTGCGAGTTACGATGCTGGAGACTCGTTCGGATATGACAGGGTAAGCCTTGGCGCTGTTGCCATCGGTCAAACCTACACTCTCTCCGCTAACGTTGCGAATCAGTGCCAGCAAGACCTAGCAGCCTGGAGCATTCCCACAAATACGCCCTGCCAGCTTTCCGGTGTCGAAATAGGTATCGAAGGGTTCCAGTTCACCGAGCTTGATGTAAACTTCCAGTCGTACGCTTTTATCACTTCGGCCCCAGCCTTTGACTATTCACTGTCTAGCTCTGGAGGCATCACTGTGCAACAGGCCAGTTCAGGAAGAAACACTGTCACCGCTACGTTGACAGGCGGAACATCACAGTCTGTAACCTTGTCCTGCGTTACGTCAACGCTCCCAACTGGCGCTTCGTGTTCGTTCAATCCAGCAACGGTGACCCCGACCGCTTCCATCACGTCAACAGTTAGCACTACCTCTTCAACACCTACAGGCACGTACCAAGTACAGGTAACGGGCAGTCCATTAGGAGCCACGACCACGCCCGCCACTTTCACTTTGACAGTGCTCGCTCCGAAGTACACTCTAACCTTACAGGGCTTCGACTATGATGGCGGTCTGGAGGAGACTCTGACGCTTAACGGCCATCAATTGACCCAGCTACCGGCGGTTGACAGCCCGCAAAACGCAGGAGTCTATGTATCATTCAATGTGGATATGACATCGCTCGTCGTGCATGGAGCTAACACGTTGGTCTTCACACATGCTAACTGGGACTGTGGCGTAGCAGATAATACAAAGAACGTTCAGATCACAGATGCAGCGGGCAATATCATCTTCAGCGATCCGACAGAACGCCCACTGAGCTGCACACAATCAATAACCTACCAATTCAACGCCTGACAGTATCAATAACTAACAAAACCCTCACAGCACTTGTCGAAGACGATCCAGAAACACGACGAAAAGCACCACATCCCCAGCCTTTGTCTACAAAAAAAAGTAGACTGGGCAGGGCCGGCATTAGATTATCCTAGGGCACTGCTTGTTTTGCGAGTCTCTTGACTCCCTGAGAGGGATAATCTATAGCTCAGCTAGGATCTCTCTGGTGTGTTGTCCTAGTTGTGGGGCGGGTGTTGTTTTCTTGGGTTTTGTCTTGTGGAATCTCATCGGGGACCCTAGACTTGGAGGGTCTTCTTTCGACCTCACAATCATTCTTCTATTGCGAACTTGAGGATCTCGCGCCACGTCTCGAATGCTAAAGACCGGTGCGGCCGGGACTTTAGCCTGAACAAGAATCCTGTGCCACTCCTTGGCCTTTCTCCAGCGAAACATTCGCTCAAGAACGGGAATTAGAAATCGTCTATTTCTGACCCTCGACGGATTGGTGGAGAATCTATTATCCGAAAGCAATCTTTCCTGACCTGTGGCTCGGCAGAAATTCGTCCACTGGTTGTCGTTTCCGATCGCGACAACTAGATCCTTGTCCTTGCATCCGAACGCCTGGTATGGGACGATGCTTGGGTGCGCCGAGCCTAGCCGTTGGGGTTCCTTGCCGGTGGCGAAATAGTAGCTGGCTAGATACGTGAGCCATGATACGATCGAGTCGTGAAGTGATAGGTCGATGTAATCTCCTCTTCCGGTTACCAGTCTTCTAGAAAGGGCGGCGAGTATTGCAGTGGATGCATAGTGTCCGGCGGCGATGTCGGCGACTGGAACGCTAATCCTGATAGGCGGTCGCCCCGCTTCCCCGGTTGTAGCCATTATTCCGCTCATCGCGAACGCGATAAGATCATAACCCAGCCTGTCCCGGTAGGGTCCTGTCTGGCCGAAGCCGGAGATAGAAGCATAGACCAATGCCTTGTTTATTTTCCGTAATTTCGGATAGTCGAGGTTGAACCCGGCCATCTGTCCAGGACGAGAACTCTCGACGAAAATATCAGCATCCACAACCAGTTTCCGGACGATCCCCTGTCCTTCTCTTGTCTTCAGGTCGAGTACGACGCTTTTCTTTCCCCGGTTGAGGCTCAGAAAATAGTAGCTAATCCCATTTACGAATGGTGGACCCCAGGCCCGGGTCTCATCACCCGTTCCCGGTTTCTCGATCTTGATCACCTCCGCTCCTAGATCAGAGAGTATCATGGTGCAGAAGGGGCCGGCAAAGTCTTGGGTTAGGTCGATTACTCGTAGACCTTGTAGTGGGAAGCCCATGTTCTTATGCTGAAGGATGGACTGGATTAATGTCTAGCATGTCGAGGGCTAGCGGTTCTGGCACGAACCATCCCCTGCAAGTTCCGGGCCGACGGATGTTTGTGAGGCTTCTCGGAAATGACAGGTAACCAAGAAGGGTTTGTGAGACAACGCTATTTAGCGTGTTAGCAGTCAATAGTGAAAGTGTGGCGGATAGTTTTGCAATCTCCAATAGGAGAATTCATCAAAGGCGTATCTGGAGGAATGATGGTCGGCTTTGGTATCGGCCTCTTGGTTTCCGTGATTACTTTAGCGGGTTTTGGAAATAACAACTCGATTCCGGTGGGGTTCTGGCCCCTCATCATATTCGCTTTGATCGTCGGCCTTGCCTGGATCGTATACGATGCTCGGAAAGCCTTCTCCAAATCGTCTTCTGAGAGAAAGCCATAGACCCATACGACAGGATAACAGAGTGAGTTTCTTATGTTGGACAGTTCAAGTCCGAGCGTCGTTAGTAACCCTGTTGCTGAGGTCTTGGTTGAGGGTGAGTTGTCTCCGTTTGAGCATGAGGCTCTCTACAAGCTCCCCAAGAAACATTTCAGGCTAGAACAGCCTTCTTACTCTGAACTCTTAAACGGGTCTATTGGGACCCGTGTCAACATGTCTTTCATCATCCCTACGAGCCCTCTAGTGGAAGCCCCATGTTTTCTATGTTGAAACTAGACTGGATTAGTGTCTAGTTAGACCATTCCAGAAGCCAGTGGACGTCTCATTTCTGCTTCGAGTCCACGCAAGACTGGAGTGGTGACTGGGCATGTGAACTCGGATCTCAGACACGAAGTTCGGTAGTGCCTATACTGAAAATGCGCCCTATAGTTTCTTGCCGAGGAACTCGATCACAACAAAGAGTCTGGTTCCCACAGTCGGCAAAGCGAGCAGACCGTTCGGCTCGGGGTCATCCTGATCCCGCCCGAGGACGTGAAAGAAAGTTGAGAATGAAAACAAGAAAGGTATCGGTAGATCCGCACAGGCAGCACCAGGCCGCAAGGTCCAAACTCGGAGGACCTTCAGCTTGAGAGCCCGCTTACTAGTTGTTATGCTCATCATCGGAATAATCGCCGTCCCTGTTCTGCCTCAAGCGCACGCAGCGACCGGAACCAACTTCGACAACCTGGTCATTGTTGCCATGGAGAACCAGAATTATGCAAATGTCATGGGCAGCGGGACCGGAAGCACCAATGCTCCTTTCATAGCGAGCATATTGCAATATGGTAGCACGATTCCAAACTATCACAGCTACGGGGCCGGAGCGTTTAGCGGCGATACTATTAGTGGCTGTTCGGCAGCTTGCTATGTTGCTTTAGTTTCGGGTTCTACACAAGGAGTTTCTGATGGATATTGTTGTATTACTCATCCAACCTTAACAGATAGTATGGTTAGCGCAGGTAGCACATGGCAAGCTTACTGTGAATCTGGTTGTCCTCGTGGACCGGATCATTTTCCTTTCTATGATTCTTCTGGTGCACTTCTTCCTAACACGTTCGCAGGCAGCAGTGTTTCTACCACTGACTTCTTTAATGCGGCTAACTCTGCTTCGCCCTCTTCATTTCTCTGGTTTACTCCAACAGATAGTCACAACATGCATGATAACAGCATTCAGTCAGGAGATGCATACCTCCAAAGCTTCTTGGTCGGGTCTGGAACATTTGCAAATCCAAGCGCAGGTTCCTTACTCTCAGCAAGTCTATTTCACTCAAGCCACAGAGTATTGCTTTGGCTATGGTGGGATGAGTATGACCCATCACCTAACTTAGAGATTGGCTTTAATGGAGCTCAGGTGAAAGCTGGCTACATTTCCGCCAGCAACAACTACGACGAATATTCTACTCTGCGTCTGATAGAGAACAATTGGGCTCTTCCCACCCTAGCCACCGACGATGCCGCCGCGGCTCCAATGACCGAGATCTTCGGATCCTCGACACCTCCCGCTCTAGCAACTAGCTTCACATCATCACCGTCAACACCCATCGTGAACCTGCCAGTCACCTTTACAGCGACGACAACGGGCGGAAAATCGCCCTACACGATCAGTTGGAACTTTGGGGATGGATCCACGGGAACAGGAGCTTCCATCCTTCACACCTTCCTGAGTGCTAAATCATTAACGGTGGCCGAAACCGCGACTGACTCGTCATCTCCATCACAGACGGCGACTAGTTCCAAGACTGTAACCGTCGCAGCCACGTCTTCCCAGTCCACCGCTACTTACACGCTTTCTTTCCAAGGGTTTGACTTTGATGGTGCAAATGAAGAGACAATCACCATGAACAGTGCGTCGGTCGCTATTGTCCCGTCGGTGCTCACGACCGCGAATGGTGCCACCTGGGTTTCGTTCAGTTATGACATTACAAGATTCGTGGTTACTGGGACGAACACGCTGTCATTCACTCACGCCAGCGCTGACTGTCCGTATTCCGACCAGGTGCGAAATCTCGTCATAACCAACCAGACCGCTACGGTTTATAGTAATGCAACAGCAGAAGACATCAATATCGCAGCTAATTGCACGAACACCTTGACCTACCACTTCCCCATAAACCAAGCAGCCTCTGGAGGGTCTAATGGAGGAAACGGGGGCTCGGGTGGAAGCTCTAACGGAAGCTGCGCAATATGTGGAATAATTCCAACGGTCTCCCCTACAATATTGCTCCTCGTCATGGGCGGGCTTCTTGGACTGGCGAGCTCATTCGCCATTCTCACATTGAGGGCTCGAGCCAGCCTGGAAAAAACAAAACATCGCTTACGAAATTGACCGTCGAGACGGGACTTGGTCGATCATAGCCTTCCATAATGCGCCGACCGCTCCTTATGAAATGGGCTTTACGGCGAAAGATGGACTGGATTAATCTCTAGTTAGACCATTCCAGAGGCCGGTGGTCATCGTATCTCCTTTGAAGAGCGGAGCTTCGGGAGATGCCCTAACCACAATGGTGCCGGTTCGGCAGCGAGTCTGAGAGCCTCGAATCCACACGACACTGCAGTGGTAACTGGACACTTGAACTGGGATACTAGACACGGAGTTCGGTATCGCGTATACCGAAAATGCGCGCTCTAGTTTCTTGCCGAGGAACCGGGTTACAACAGAGAGTCTGGTTCTGCGTCGGCAAATCGAGGAGGACGCTCGGCTCGGGCCATCCTGATCCCGCCCGAGGACGTGAAAGAAAGTTGAGAATGAAAACAAGACTCGTATCACTATGTCCGCATTGGCACCGCCAAGCTGCAAGGTTCAGACTGGGGGGACCTTGAGCTTGAGAGCACGCTTACTAGTCGTTCTGCTCATCATCGGAATAATCGCCGTCCCTATTCTGCCTCAAGCACATGCAGCGACCGGAACGTTCCCGTATGTTCGAGCCTGGGATGGAATACTCCCAACTGAATCAACAACGGACCTTCAAGCCACTTTCACACTTCTCCAGCAGAGAGGCTATAACGCCGCACGAATCAGCCTAGTAGACCCCGTACTCGGGGTAAGCACATTCAACCAGCCTGCTTTCGATAATCTCCTCTCCATGGCGAAACAAGACAATATCTGGCTCATCATGGACGACCATGAGTACGGTATAACCGACGAGGCCGCCTGGCTCTCCTTCTGGTCCCCGATAATCACCGCCTACAAGAACGAGCCGATGATAATCTGGCAGCCCAGGAACGAGCCTAGCAACTCAGCCTCGCAACTCTCAACCTTCTACCAGGACTGGACAAACCAGGATCGCAACCTAGGCGACAACCACTGGATTATCGTTAGCATAAGCTATAGTCAGTTCGGCGCGCCAAACGACAGCACTTTTCTCTCGGCCTTTCCAACGGTAACGGACCCTCTTAACCAGGTAGCCTACGACTTCCACGACTACTACTTCTATCAATACCATCCTGCCTGGAGTGTTTCGGACGCGCAGGCCTACGCGGCCAACGTTCCGCTTGCGGTGCAGTCGCTTGAAGCGTTCAAGAACGCTCCGGCGATAGTCTCAGAGTTCGGAGCCGACCCGGCGGGAGGCGGACCTTCTCCCCCGGATGCAATAGATACGAACTGCAGCTGTCAGTACTCGGCGGAATCGTTAGCCTACGTTGTAGCGGTGATACAAGGTCTGGACAATATCAAAGGCGCGTACGGGCTCTGGGAAGCCGGAGACTGGGACGGGAGCGGATTGGCAACGGGAGCCATGACAGTCTGGGGGCAATCTATTCCTATGCCCGGACCCGGCGCACCCCCGCCTCCGCCAACAACTAGCTTCACATTTCTCCCCTCGACTCCGATCATCAACTCGCCGGTAACGTTCACGGCCACCACGATCGGGGGAACCGCTCCATACGCTATAAGCTGGAGTTTCGGTGATGGAGCAACAGGCACTGGAGCTACAGCGACCCACACGTACACCACGGCGCAATCTTTCACTGTAACCGACACGGCGATGGACTCGTCATCTCCATCACAGACTGCGACGAGTTCCATGGGAGTAACCGTCACAGCTCCACCTCCACTGTCAACCAGCTTCACATTTCTCCCATCAAGCCCTGTCGTGGACTCTCCCGTGACCTTCACGGCGATCACAACAGGGGGAACGACTCCCTACACGATAAAATGGAATTTTGGCGGAGGGACTACAGGGACAGGGACCTCCGTCACTCATACTTACTCGAGCGCTCAATCATTCACCGTGACTGAGACGGCGACTGACTCTTCTTCGCCCTCCCAGAACACTGTCAGTTCCCAGACAATAACCATCTCGGCGCCACCTCCACCCTCGACCAGCTTCACATTCCTGCCTGCCAGTCCGATGGTAAATACGCCTGTGACGTTTACGGCAACAACTAGTGGAGGAACCCCTCCATACTCGGTCACTTGGAATTTCGGTGACGGAACATCGGGAACAGGAACCTCGGTCACTCATACTTTCACTAGCGCTCAATCATTTACGGTGAAGGAGACGGCGACAGACTCGTCTGCACCAACGCAAACTGCCACTAGCTCTCAGTCTTTGACAGTAGTCGCGACTCCGCCTCTCTCCGCAACCTTACAGGTTTCCTCATCCTCACCCCAGGTTGGCCAGACAGTAACGTTCACTGCGTCGGCGGCAGGCGGAACGTCGCCATACACTTACGTCATAGCGTTTGGTGATGGTGCGGCTGGAACCGGAATCGTTACAACCCATGCCTATTCCATCGCGGGATCCTATAGCGCTAAGGTGATGGTTACCGATTCGGCCTCGCCGCAAGCAAGCGTCGCAACAAGCGTAATAGTCAACGTACAGGCGCTGGTCCCACTCGCCTTAGCTGTTCCAGGAAACCAGACAGTCATTGCTGGAACATGGATCAACTTTACCATTGCCGCATCAGTGAACATAGGCGATGCCGTCAGCTTCTCAACAACAGGGCTACCAGCGGGCGCATCATTCAATCAGGCAACCGGGGTCTTCTCATGGAAGCCCGGCGCGAGCCAGACAGGGTCCTACACGATAGTCTTCACCGCCACGGATAGCAGCTATCCCTCCGCACCCACGAGCAAACCCGTGGGGATTCAGGTAAACCAGGACCCGCCAGGAGGGTCTAATGGAGGAAACGGGGGTTCAGGCGGAGGTTCGAATGGAAGCTGTACACTATGCGGAACATTCCCGACGATCTCCACCAACATCAGTCTCCTCGTCGTCGGAGGACTTCTTGGACTAGTCAGTATGATCGCCATTCTTACAATCAAAGCTCGAACGAGTCTGGAACGAACAAAGCGACGGATGGGAAATTGAGGCAGTTAGATTGTCGAAGCCGGGGTCGACAGGGTAACCAGAGCTGTCCTGATTTGCAGCATCCTGCTTGGGTCCACTAATGGCGGCTCCACCGGCGGTCTCGAACAATCGCTCTCTTGCGCATAATACTGCCCTGGATCGACCGGCTAGTGCGCTGTTCGACCATTTGTGACAATTCTCATCGAGGACCAGGATTTATGCGATGTCTTCACCGGAGGCACCGGATCAGCCCAATACATGAGCCGTCTATGTTGCTCGTTTACCCTCCGCACAATCAGAGCGCAGCGAAACTGAAACTTACCAACAAAACGATGAACCAAGCAAGGTCGCTAATCCTCTACTGGTCCCGCGAACCCTCCTCTCTTTCAAAGATAGAGGATCAAGACTAGTCTGCTCAGTGTTCGAAGCATCGAGAGCACTTCCCCCTCAGGTCCACGCAAGACTCCAGTGGTAACTGGGCACATGAACTCCGATACCAAACAAGAAGTTCGGTAGCGCCTATACTGAAAATGCGCGCTATAGTCTCTTGCCGAGGAACTCGCTCACAACAAAGAGTCTGGTTCTGCGTCGGCAAAGCGAGCAGACCGTTCGGCTCGGGGTCATCCTGATCCCGCCGAGGACGTGAAAGAAAGTTGAGAATGAAAACAATACTCGTATCCCTAGATCTGCATCGGCACCGCCAGGCTGCAAGGTTCAAGCGAGGAGGACCTTGAGCTTGAGAGCACGATTACTAGTCGTTCTGCTGATCCTTGGAATAATCGCTGTCCCTATTCTGCCGCGGGCACATGCAGCGACCGGAACCTACTTCGACAACGTTGTGGTTGTTGCTATGGAGAACCAGAATTATGTTGATGTTATGGGCTCAGGCACGGGTAGTTCTAATGCTCCGTTCATTGCGAGCATGCTGGCTATGGGCGCGACCGTTCCACTCTACCACGGGTACGGTGCTGCCGGGAGAACTGTCAACGGCTGTTCAGCGGGCTGTTACACAGCCCTGATCTCAGGGAATGACCAAGGGGTATTCAATGGTTACGGTTGTTGTATCAACGCCCCTACTCTCATAGACAGTATGACCGCGGCAGGTCTGACTTGGAACGCTTTCTGTCAGAATGGATGCCCGAGGGGCAACGACCACTTCCCGTTCACAGGCTTCGCCGGCACCGCCAATAGTCCTAACATTATGGGTAGCAGTTGTTGTTCGGGCCAGCCTGATCCAGAGTTTGTGGCGCCAATGAACTCGGCCTCGCCTCCCAATTTCATCTGGCTGACTCCAACAGACGGCAACAACATGCACGACAATTCTATCCAATCAGGAGACTCGTATCTCCATGATTTACTCGTAGGACCAACGGGAAGTCCAGGCAGTCCCGCTGCAGGCTCCGTTCTTGCCAGCAACCTCTTCTCGCCGGGTCATAGGACGATGCTGCTCGTATGGTGGGACGAGTACGACCCAGCTCCGATCATGTTCTATAGACCAGGACTCGTCAAGCAGGCGCTCATCTCGGCCAGCGACGTCTACGATGAGTACTCGGTCCTGCACCTTATGGAGAACAACTGGGGTCTGCCGACACTGACCGCGAACGATGCTGCTGCTTCCCCGATAGCTGAGATCTTCGGATCATCAACTCCACCCCGGCTAGCGACAAGCTTCACCGTTTCTCCCCCTACACCTCTCGCGAACGCGCCCGTTTCATTCACAGCCACCACCACGGGCGGGGCTACACCCTATACGATAAGCTGGAACTTCGGGGATGGCTCGACAGGAACAGGGGCTTCGATCCTTCACACCTTCTTGAGCGCTCAATCTTTCACTGTAACAGAGACCGCAACGGACTCGTCGTCTCCATCACAGACTGCGACGAGTTCCAAGACAGTAACCGTCACAGCCCCACCTCCCCTGTCAACCAGCTTCACATTTCTGCCATCGAACCCCCTTGTGAACACACTTGTTACGTTAACCGCTACAACGACAGCAGGCACTGCTCCCTACGCGATAAACTGGAACTTTGGCGACGGGACAACAGGGACTGGAACCTCTATCCAGCACGTTTACTCGAGCGCTCAATCATTCTCCTTAACTGAGACCGCGACTGACTCTTCTTCACCATCGCAGAACGCTGTCAGTTCCCAGACAATAACGATCTCGGCGCCACCTCCACCCTCAACCAGCTTTACATTCCTGCCTGCGACTCCAGTCGTGAATTCACCCGTGACATTTATCGCCACAACCTCCGGAGAAACCTCGCCGTACTCGGTCACATGGAATTTCGGTGACGGAGCATCGGGAACAGGTAGCTCCGTCACTCATACTTTTACCAGTGCCCAATCATTTACGGTAAGAGCGACCGCGACGGACTCGTCTACTCCAACGCAGACTGCCACCAGCTCTCAATCAGTAACAGTCGTCGCAACTCTGCCTCTCTCCGCAACCTTACAGGTTTCCTCATCCTCACCAGAGGTCGGCCAACCTGTAACGTTCTCTGCCTCGGCGACGGGCGGAACGTCGCCATACACCTACGCTATAGCGTTCGGTGATGGCGCGACTGGGACCGGAAGCACTACAACCCACGCCTATTCCACGCCCGGATCCTATACTGCCAGGGTGACGGTTACGGATTCAGCCTCGCCGAAAGCGAGCATCACAGCAAGCAAAACAGTCAACGTACAGGCTCTGGTCCCACTCGCATTAGCTGTTCCAGGAAACCAGACGGTCATCGCAGGAACCTGGGTCAACTTTACGATCACTGCCGCGTCAGTGAACATTGGCGATGCCGTCAGCTTTTCAGCAACAGGGCTACCGGCGGGCTCATCGCTCAATCAGGCAACCGGGCTGTTCTCTTGGAAGCCCAGCGTGAGCCAGACGGGGTCCTACACGATCGTCTTCACCGCCACGGACAGTAGCCATCCATCCGCACCTACGAGTAAATCGACCGGGATTCAGGTAAACCAGGCGGCGCCCGGAGGATCTAATGGAGGAAACGGGAGTCCAGCCGGAGGCTCGAACGGAAGCTGTACGCTATGCGGACTGTTTCCCAAGGTCTCCACAAACATGGGTCTCTTTGTCGTCGGAGGACTTCTTGGACTGATCAGCACCCTCGCCGTTCTCACAATCAAAGCTCGAACGATTCTGGAACGAACAAAGCGACGGATGAATCGACTGAATTACTGATTATTCACTATCTTGAACATGCCCCTAGAGCTTGAGGGCTTGTCGGAGGCTTGATGAGACCAACTTTTTTTTCGGATAGACGATACCAGTCAGGCTTGTTTATCAAACGCGAACGGTTAATCAGGGCTGTCGAAGAAAAGCGGTTCCATCACATGGACATGAGTAGACCCACTGCAGAAATCCTCGTGGAAGGAGAACTGTCGCCGTTCGAGCATGAGGCCCTCTACAAGCTCGTCAAGAAACATTTCCAGCTAGAACAGCCTTCCTACTCTGAACTTCTCGACGGGACTATTGGCACCCGTGTCAACATCACCTTTCATCATCCCTACGAGCGGAGCTTCTTCACAAACGTCTTTCAGGAGGACTGGCGTGATCTGAAAGAACTGTTCAAGCAGATCAGATACAGAAGAGGCCGGCTCGGAGCAGCCTTCACACTTACTTTTGCAGACGAGAAAATCCGGCTTGTCTTCTCTTCCGGGCTCCTGGGAGAGGAGGAGCTGGGGTCAGCTATGGACCAGATAGGACATCTAACCGGTATTGTCGGGCACATGATGCGTCCCGAGACAATGGCTGAGCCTCTCGGGCAGGTCGAGACATCCTATGATAGAAAATCGGATAGATGGCAGGGCTTCCGTGGGGTCGGACTGAACGATCGAAGAGAGTATGTTTTCGACGAGTCTCTCTATAGATGGAAAACCGGCTAGCTATCCCGATCATTTCCTGAATGTTTCCCGGAAAGGATCCTTTCCTAGCTGCATCGCTAGATATATCGAGATACGAGAATATCGAATCTCGAAAATTTCGAGCAGAGAGATATTCGATATATATATTTCGGATGCGAAGCCGCCGAGAGAAAATACATGATGAATCTCAGAAAACCGATCATTGCAAGTTCGCTTCTGATAATCCTCGCGGTTCTAGCAGCTCCTCCCGTCACTCATGCGCAGACCACCGGAGTGATAGCCCCCACGCTCAGTATTTCCTGCAACCCTGGAACAGTAGCTGTTAATCAGGCGACTCAATGCACCGCAAGCGTAACTTCGCCCGCTCCCCCATCGCCCAGTGGTACCATCAGCTTTTCCAGCACTAGTTCTGGAACGTTCGTTGCTACCGGTTGCACCTTTTCGCCACCTGGGCCGGGCACTTGTACGTTCGGTGGTAACAGTTGCGGCTTTACGTCAGGAATTTCCTCGACAACAATCAGTTGCTCGGTGAGTTATGAACCTAACCCAGGTTCAGAGGGAACACATAGTATCATTGCAACCTACAGCGGCGACTCGGTGTTTATACCCGGCGCAATCGAGTTCTCACTAACCGTCACGAAACGGTCTAGTTTCTTCCAAATCACTTGTACTCCGTCAATGTTAGCAGTTAACCAGCCTACAATTTGCAGCGGCACTGTATCCGATACATCCCCTGGCACACCCCTCATCCCGACCGGGACTGTTACTTGGCAAAGCAGTGGGGCGGGCACTTTCAGCTCTGCCAGTTGCATGCTAAACCCGATCAGTTCATCGGCCAGCAGTTGCTCCGTAACCTACACTCCCAGCCCAGGCTCAGAAGGAACCGGGATTGCCGTTCACGGGATCCTTGGAACCTATGCCGGTGACACAGACCACACAGGAAGCGCAGAGGATGAAAGTCTAACAATTACGCGACGGTCTACATCTACCAGCGTATTTTGCACCTGGGGCACCAAATGCACGGCCACTGTATCAGATACATCTCCTGGCACACCGCTCATCCCAACCGGAACTGTCACATGGAGCAGTACTGCTAGTGGGGCCGCTTTCAAACCGTCCAGTTGTACCATAAGCGGCTCTGGCTCAACGGCCAGTTGTACTGTTACATATAGTCCAGGCCCTGGCCCGAAGAACAGTCAAACTGTCACGGCAACATATCGGGGTGACACTGACCACTTCGGAAGCTCCGGTACCACAACACTATTCGCCTGACAACCAAGGAACAGAGCCATCAACCCTACTTTTCTTTTCACCTTTTTTGGAGTTTGGAGACTCATGTGACGGGGGCTCATGCGTGGTTGCGGGTCGTCTGAGCCAATCTGAGACACTTTCACAATCTTCGCCACGAAATTAGAGAAGCTTGGGTCTGCAGACTAAAAAGCTCCAGGCGGGAAACTGGTCAGGGTTTCCGTGGCGTCGGCTTGACCGACAAGTAGGAGTATGTTTTCGACGAGTCTCTCTTCCACTGGAGGACCGGCTATCTTTCCTGATTATTCCGGACTGTTTCCCGGACGTTTATGAACGTCTGTCGGCTGCTGATTCTGAGTTATGATTACGAGAAAGCCAGTCAGTAAAAGCGCTACTAGGAACCCCATGAAGAACCACTCAATCCCTATGAATCCATATCCGTTGGGCGCAAAATAGGTCCCTGCCCCAAAGTAGTAGGCTGTGATTGACCAGAAGACTGGGGAGCCGTTTGGGAGGATCCGGTCCAATCGGACAAGGTAATCTCTCCCGGGCGCAGGGCGGAGATACATTAGTGTCGAAACGGACCAACGGAAGTAAGACAGGAGATAGAAGAACGATCACGACCAAAATCGATGGGAACTTGATCCTTATACTCAAGTCAAGATATCTAAACGGGACGTACCAGCAGTTAGACGTTTCTCATACCTCCAAGACCTACCTGAGATATCCCCATCTCTCCGACTGTGTGAGATTGATACTCGATAGTTGCTCAATGGGGGACCTCACGACGGAGTTGTGGCCGGAAACCTCGGGCAGCAACCAATAGAATCGAGCCAGCTATTCCTATGTAGGGGGCATATTGAAAAAATGAAAAAAGAGAATAAGTCTGGATACAAGATACAGGTGGACCGTTAGGCGACAATCCGCAGGAAATCTCTTGGATCCCCTGCAGAAAGTGGACCGTGCAGAAATGCCCGTAACTATTGGTGACGCACGTCGTCCAGAATCCAAATTCAGCGTTTCCAGCAACTAATCTGCCGGAGTGGTTGCTCAATGGATCAAAGCTCACCAATCGAGGCAGGGTGAACCACTTCGTGACACTAGGTGGGAAATCGGTTACATTTTGCGTGCTTACCACGGCGTTGTCTAGTATGACCTCGATCGTAAAATTCTCCGCAACGCGTCCCGTATTTGTGAGTTGAAAAGTGACGTTGAGGAGTTGTTGCGTCCCGGTGTAGTAGAAGGAGTCTATTCTGACACTGCTAGGGGAGGATACCACAGCCAACCAAGGCTCGATTGAGAAGCTGATTGAGAGAGTGATAAGAGCCAGTCCTACCAAAGCCAAAGCAGAAAGAGCAAGAGAGGTCCTGTTCAAAGTTGCCTCGTCTGACTTCCCGTTGTTGCGAGGGTCCATTACGCTCTTCCAAGTAAGTATTGCGAAAAAGGCCTGAGGTTCTCACTCGATGTCGGGGTAGCGAGCGAGACTCGGACTTGCAGTTCTTGGATATGAAGGCGTGTTCACATTCTCTGGTTGTGCTTGAACGAAAAGACTCAGGCTGAGAGTTTCAGTCCTCCTTTTGCATATTTCTCGCCGTTCTTCCGAAGTTTCAGCTCAATTGCCTCAGAAATATCAATCCCTAGTATGTCCGAGAAGCTCAAGCAATAGATCAGAACATCGGCCAACTCGTCAGAGATCTCATTCTTTCTCGCTCTGTCCATGAGGACTTTTCGCATCTGCTCATCCGTCTTCCATTGAAAATGCTCCAATAGTTCCGCCGCTTCAACACTGATTGAAATGGCCAGACTCCGCGGAGTATCATATCTCAGCCAGTCCCGAGCATCTCTAAACTCGGAGACCTGCTTCTTCAGTTTCTCAACAGTCGTGTTTGGATCCATGATCGAGAGCCGGAGCGATCCAATGGTCCATAGATTTAGTCTCTTGCAATCTAGAACCACAGGCTGCAGATTTGGGGCTTGCCCCATTGCCGGGTCCACGTCAGCTTCTTTTTATCTGATGATCGTCGGCTGATGCCGTGGGTTGATCACTCTCACTCTTCTCAAGCCTCACGGAGGTGCGGCGGAGACCGTGAACGGGTTTCCCGAGCAGATTGGTCCAGGCGAGATGCTCTGGGTTGACGCGGAGAGCCCGACGGACAAAGAGCTGGCTGATCTGAAGCAGAGGTTCGGCCTCGACGAGTATGCTGTAGAGGATGTGATCCGCAGAAACCAGCGGCCGAAGATGGAGGATTATGGGAAGAACGTATTCGCCGTAATCCACGTGCCTGTGGCGAAGGGTCGTGGGAGGGAGATAGTCGAGCTCTTCGTCTTCTTCCAGAAAAACTGGATCATCACAATACACTCGGTCGATTCAGAGCTAATCCATGCGGTGGACGCCAGGATCAGGGCAAGAGGCCTGTCTCCCCTGACAACAAACCCCTCGCCAGACCTGCTCTTCTACATCTTCCTAGACTTTGCGGTCGACGAGTACTATCCCATCCTGGACGAGGTGGAGAACCGGCTTGAGGAGCTTGACAAGCAAGCGGTTACAACGTTCAAAACACGTGTAAAGAGAATGGAGAATATTGTAGCAATCGTAACGACGATAGGAGGGGTTCGAAAACGGCTGATGACGCTCCGGCGGTCTCTCACGCCGACGCGTGATATGCTTGGGATGGTGATGCGCGGCGCGGTGCCGTTCGTCGCCGACGCAAGTCTCAGAAGCTTCAGAGACGTTTACGATCACTCGTTCCAGCTATTGGAGACGATCGATAATGACAGAGACAGGACTAGTGATGTCCGCGACCTCTACATCAGCCTACATTCAGCCTCGACAGACAACACAATCAAGGTTCTTACTCTCGTCGCGACAATATTTCTCCCGCTCACGCTCCTCGCAGGCATATATGGAATGAACTTCTCCGCAGGCTTCTTCCAGCCTGGAAGCGGTGATCCGCTCGGATTCTATGTGATGATCCTTGCGATGATCATCGTATCGCTCGGATTCGTCTACATGTTCAAGAGAAGCGGCTGGATCTAGTTTACAGGATTCATCATGAGCGCAACGAAATTGGAGAGGTTGAGGTCCGCGGACTACAAGGCTCCCGGAGGAAAACTGGTCAGGGTTCGGTTGAAGGAGGAGCAGGGCCAGATCCGGTCGATCAGGATTACTGGCGATTTCTTCCTAGTTCCCGAGGAGAGCTTGGGGAAGCTTGAGAAGATGCTGGAGGATGTTCCATTGCGGGAGCCGGAGCTTCGTCTTCTTGTCGATCGGTTTTTCCGTGGGACCGGGGCGCAGGGTCTAGGGGTCGCACCTGACGACTTTGTGAAAGCGATACTGTCAGCGAAGGAGACGGTCTAGCCGTTGGAAACCTGGCGGCTGGTTGAGGTTGAGTATCGGGATAACCCGTTCTTGAACCTGGCGTTGGAAGAGGCGATCCCTCGACTGGTCGGGGAGGGAAAGGCTCCCAGCACGGTTCGGTTCTGGCATAATTCGAACACGATCGTTATCGGATGCTTCCAGTCCGCCAAGCTAGAGGTGAATATGGAAGCGTGCAAGGAGACGGGGACAGAGATTGTGAGGAGGTTTACTGGCGGGGGCGCGGTCTATCATGATAGTGGGAATTTGAACTATGCGATTTCCTTGCGGAAAGGCCACCGATTGGTCCCGGACGGGAATCTGCAATCGGTGTTCCAGAGATTATCTGAGGGCGCGGTCGAGGGCTTGCGAGAGCTAGGCTTGAAGGCGGAGTTTCAGCCAGTCAACGATATCCAGGTTGACGGGAAGAAGGTGTCAGGGGCGGCAGGGAGCATCCGGTGGAACGCGGTATTCCATCACGGCTGTATCCTTGTTAATTCAGATCTCAATATTCTCGGGAAGGTGTTGAATGTTCCGCGGGCGAAGCTGGAGGATAAGCATGTTGCGAGTGTGCAGAAACGGGTGACGACTGTGCGTGATGAACTGGGACGGGATATTTCCACTCGCGAGGTGCGGGATGCAATGGTGGGTGGGATTGAGAGTTGTTATGGGGTCAGGATGGAGTCTGGCGTGTTGATGAAGGAGGAGGTTTGGTTGGCGGAGGAGTTGTATCAGACTAAGTATAGCCGGTTGGAGTGGAACTTGGAACCCTGATCAAGATTGGGCTCCTGTCTTGTCAATGGCTGTAGTCCTCTCCTAGCCTCGGGCATGGTGATCTTGGTCAAGAGTTCGCCGTGTGTTCTGAACCAGTCGGGTATGATGACGGCTCGCAGTAGCTCTTGAACGGTTACTCCCCGCTCCTTCGCCTCGCTGTCCAGGAGATCGAAGGTCTGCTGACCGAACGCTACCATCACTTTTATCGAGGACATTTTTTGGATTTTACACCTATTTTCCCGCTATTATCTGGGGTCGTGGAAGAATGACCCCCGAAGAGATATTTTAGACGTTTGATACATTCACACGCTGGAAGGTCATTTAAGTCTGCCGGGAAAAACGGGTTCTGAAAAACCATGTCCGCGATTAGGAGTACCCCAGCGAAGAGCGTTGACGCTTACCTCAAGCTGGTGCCGGAGGCTATGCGAGTCGCGCTCCAGAAGCTTCGCAAGATCATCAAGGCCGCGGCGCGCCCGAGACAACTGTCGTCGGTGCCCGATCTGTTTCAAGCCTGGCAAGCCTCTTCCCGCCGCGCTTGTGACGAAGCTTGTCAAGGAACGCATCGCCGAGAACGAGAAAAGCGAAAAAGTGAGGCAGTCTAGAAGGTTATTCTTCTCGTCTTGCCGCGTTGGGCTATGTTCTCCTTCAGGACCCCTCTTTCTGGTCCGTAGCCGTAGGTTCTGAGCCACAGCCTCGTAATTTCGATGCACTTCTGACAGCGTATCCTCCTGGCTTGGACAAGCTTTCTCTTCCACACCTCTCGAGTAGCATTCCAGCTCTCCTGGCTGGCCTTTTTCAGCTGCCGACTCCTGTTATAGTAGTCTGTCCAATAATCAACCCAACCTGCCGGTGTAGTGGGCGCAGGTTTTCCATGTCCCACAGGATGGTGGCCGGCCATTCTAGCTCCCCAGGCGAGACTATCCGGGACATCTGTATGACTCTTTCTCTACCTGCTGTCTCGATGATGATATCAGACTGGGAGATTTCGCGAAAACATATCCTCTCGCAGTCCGATTTTCACACCGTCTCCAAAAGGAGCGAGTGGTTCAATTGTTAGTTGGGGAAATTCAGCAAGGCAGAAGACTCTGGGAGACGCAGACAGCCTGCTCGAAACAGCAAAGAGCAGACGCAGTCGTAGGCAAAGACGGTTCTAGTCAGGGAAACACAAGAAGTAGAATATGATTCTTTGGTCTCCGCGGAAACTCGCCTTGCGGGGTCCGCCCAAGTGTCCGGGAAAAAGTTCCTTGGGGAAACCGCGCTCTCCTCGAGTCACTCGATGGGTGAATTCGAGATCGCCTCACCGTAATTGTCAAACTATTGATCGTTCATCGAGAACTAATCCAGGGTCCAAAAAAGGGGGGAGGTTGACGGAGCTATATTTGGATGATTACGCTTTGAAGAACGGTGCATAAGCGAGAAGTGTCTCGCTCTTGAAGATACCATCAAGGTGACTAACTCTCTCAACGGAGGTCTTCACAATGTCTTCAGAGGTTCGTGCTTGCCAGAGTGCGACTATGTCGAACTGTCCGGGTACCGTAG
>VBBD01000041.1 GCA_005882895.1 Candidatus Bathyarchaeota archaeon
CGCGGGTTTCGTAAGGGAATATGTGGCAGACTCCAAGGCTATCGCCAAGATCCCAACGAGAATACACGTGACCGGAATAAGAGGAAAGACAACTACTACGAGACTCATCGGAGCCGCCCTTAGACACCACGGCTGGCGGGTAGTAACCAAGACCACGGGAAAGGCCGCGAGACTAATCGACCCTGAAGGAACAGAGCGTGGAATCCGTGGTCCCCATGAACAGCCTAACCTCAGAGAACAGCCTAGAATAATCGAGAGTGTAGCCGACGCGGGCGGCGCAGATGCGATAGTGTTCGAATGCATGTCCATCCGGCCAAAGAACATGATCGCAGAGAGCAAGTTCGTTAGATCAACGATCTCAGTGATCACAAACGTCCGTGCCGATCACCTGGATGTCATGGGACCATCATTGGAAGATGTTGCTTGGAACCTTTCCGGAATAGTCCCGAGCAACGGGGTCGTTGTGACTGCGGAGAAGAAGTACATACCGATCATCAGAAAGAGAGCGGAAGAGAAGAATGCGAAAGTCATAGAGGTCGACCCTGACACAGTCCCGGACGAGAGTCTCTCCAAATTCTCCTACATGATCTTCAAGGAAAACATCGTTATAGCACTCAGAGTCTGCGAACTACTCAAGGTCCCACCGGATGAAGCACTGAAGGGAATGCTCGACGCCAAACCTGACCCGGGTCTAACACGGATCCTCAACGGTGTGATCGCCAATCACAACGTGAGGCTCATCGCAGCCTTCGGCGTCAACGACGTTGACTCCACGAGACTCGTATTCCAAGAACTCAGCCGCCGACGAGTCATAGAAGAACAGAGAATGCTTGTCGGAATGTTCCACGCTCGAGGGGACAGGGTTACGAGAACTTTAGAATTTGCCCAACTCATGGCGCGAATGCCGTTTGAGAAAATACTCGTCGTGGGAGAAATGACGAACCTGTTCGTTGGCCAGGCTACCAGAGAAGGCTACACGAAGGAGAAGATTGTGAATTTAGGGACTGTCGACCCTCCAGCAATCATGGACTTCCTCTCGAAGATGTCTCTCGAATCAGGTCAAGGCCTAACCCTGTTCGGCTGTGGGAATATGGTCGGAATCGAGGATTTCATCGACGCGTTCGAGAGACTGTCTGAGAAGGAAGACTCACATCCGATGGAGTCTCGGAATTAGATGGTGGTCTACGGAGTTACCCTCGACACTGCCGAGGTTGCTATCGCGTTGGGAATCGCAGTCAGCATGCTGTTCTATGAAAAACAGAACCTCGTCCCTGGAGGGGTCATCGTCCCTGGCTACGTAGCTCTAACCCTCGACAGACCCTACCTGCTACTCTCTACGTTTGCTGTCGCAATTATCACTATGTTCGCGCTCAAAAAAGTCGCCGAATACGTTGTCCTCTTTGGAAGAAGAAAATTCTCGTTCATGATGCTGATGAGTTTCGTAATCGCCTGGGGAATCCAGTCCCTCGTAGCACTTGCACTCACCTACGGCCAAGTAGCAAGCGTCGGACCAACCGGAATCTTCCAGGTCATCGGATTCATCATACCCGGGCTAGTCGCGAACAGCATGGAGAGGCAGGGCATCACCAAGACGATCTATGCTCTGACAATCGTCTCCGTCATCACGTACGTCATACTCTACGCGCTCACCGGAAAGTGATCTTGCTCCTTGCCCGCTCAGGCGAAGAAGAGACACAGAAGAATCATGCCGATAATTCCAGTAATAATTCTGCTCGTAATAGTCTCGACTTTTTCCATGCCGGTTCATCATTCGTCGGTCAGTACCAGTCAGCTCCCGCCGACAGGTATCACTTGGGTTACAGAGCCACTGCAGCAGGTCTACAATGTGATACAGAACAGGTTCATCGGGCTCATACCTGGAAACTACACTGAGCCCTCCTCTTCAGACTATTCAACGATGAACACAATTCTCGGATTGATTCACACAGGGGTATCCCAAAGCGACGCGGGTTCGATCCTCAGCGCATCCAACGTAGCAACACAGCTGAACTACCAGCTGACACCGGTGAACGATTCGGCAACCGGCAACAAGTACTACGTCTTAATGGAAAACACAACCGTAAACAGAGGATGGGGATCATACCTATTCACTGCAGAAAGGAGTCCCTCGACAACCCCAGTCATAATAGAAGCCCCACATCCAGTCACAGACTTCAACAGCCAACAGATAGCTTACACAATCTTCACCAGCGCCTATCCACACGTTGCCGCTCTCCTAGTATCAGGTGTAGAGAGAACGTTCGGTCCAAACGGTCAGACCGACATGGCTCACAGAACACAGAGCATCTTCGAAACCGCCCATGAAGCTTTCACCAAGTTCGGTTCAGTGATCATACAGATCCACGGCTTTGACGCGTCCCACCATCCTACAGAACCCCTGGTGGTTCTCAGCGATGGAGACGGGGGTATCAACGGGGCCTTACAAGCGATCGCATCCCGCCTCGAAGCTGCTAACCTCTCCGTAGGAATCTTTGACGGTTTCACGCATGAAAAACTAGGGGCCCAGAAGAACGTCCAAGGTCGCTATGCGAGAGCATTCGGGGCAGGCTTCGTACACTCCGAGATCTCATCTATCGTAGTCTACAATGCCACCCTGATCACGCAATACGAGAACTCTCTCACCCAATCAATCTTGAACAATTTTGGTTTTCCAGCCTATCAGATCGATATCATGATTCCAATCATAGCGCTCGGAATCATGAGCTTCTTCTTCGTCGCAAGCTACAGATTTTCAAAAACCAGACCTGACTAGCCAAACAGATCTATTGCCAGTGGCGGGTGTCAAGCAGCGCATTCCTAGGCCTTGGTCAGCCGGACGAGCCTTCTGAGCAGCACTAGTTGAGTGTCTATTGGAACGTGGGCCGGATGATTCATGTCGTAGAATACGTGATCTATGCCCAGCTCCCTGACTCTTGGCAAATCTTCTGCGGCTTGTTGAGGCGTGCCTCCCAATAACGCTCGAGGCTCTGTCGCCTTCTCTTCCAGAGGGTTGTGGACTCTCAGGATCCACTTCATCTCTTCGGGGTTACGACCGGCTCTTCGCACCATATCGCGAAAGTTATTGATTGTCTGGCTCAACTTCTCAATCGTGGTGCTTCTTCCCGCCGCCGGCATGATCCCGTCGGCGATTCTTGCCGCCCGCTCGAGTGATGCGGGAGCGAAGGCACCCAGTAACATTGGGATGCCGCCGGACTGTACGGGTTTCGGCCCGATTCTTGATTCTGGGATGTTATAGAAGTCTCCAGTGAAGCTGACCGGGTCTGGGCCCCAGACCGCGCGCATTGCTCTAGCAAATTCCTCGAATCCTCTTCCACGCCTCTTTATCGGGACGTTGGCAGCCTGAAACTCGTCTCTAAAGTCACTCTGGCCGAGGCCGGCAATTGCTCTTCCGCCGCTCAGTCTGTCTAGTGTTGCGAAGCGCCGGGCTAGGGTCACGGGATTCTGAAACAGAGCGCTCATCACGCTCGTGCCGAGCTTAACCTTCCTCGTCCTCGCCGCGACGAACGTTAGCGTCTCAATTGGGTCATAGACGGTCGCAAAAATCTCTGGCCAGGGATCGCCGTCAAACGTTTCCTTCGGCCTAGTTGGAAGAAGCAGCCGGTCGCTAACCCACAGAGAAGCCAACCCCATCTTCTCCGCTTCCTCCGTGACACGCAGGATTGTCTTAGGGGAAGCAACCGTTCCATACTGCGGGAGAGCGATCCCTACAGCGACGTTCGATTCATCTGATCGACTGATGGCGCTAGGCACTTAGCTCAACAGTTCCCAGGCTTCAATTTAAAGGCCGGGGTTTCTGCAGCCACATGCCTCTGAGATCACATCCCAACACTTCTTCTAACACAGATGAGGATCAGATCACTTCCCAGCTAAACGTAGTTCCTTCTTGCAGAAGTTACTGCCACGGTGACCAATAACTCTCCGAGTATCACGGAGACTCTTCCCGCCACACTTGCAAGCGAGGCTTCCTGAAATACCTCCACTAGGGTGGATGACGTTGCAACTGCCGTCGCTACCAGGAAGAGCCAACCGCCCGAGGAGAAGATGATCCCTAGAGCCAAGAGTCGGTTGACTCTGGAGAAGACTAGGCCTTTCATACGTGGAAAATCGTAGATGGCTATGTACGTAATGCCGAAGAAGCTTGCCAGGAGTGAGACAACTAATGCCGGCAAACCGATTTCGAAGTTTGTCTGAAAAGACAGAATGATGACCATCGATATCCACCCAAGCGCGTAGCAGGGTACAGAGAGTCGAAGTCGAAGCATACCAGGTTTGTGAGTGGAGGTCCACCACACAAGTGAGTAGAAGATCGCTCCGAACAGAACTGTCGCGTATAGGTAGAACCCGGGTAGCCTAAGGAACCACCCCCAGATCAAGAAACCGATCAGGAGTGGTGCCGCGTACAGGATCCACTCCCACTCATCGCGTGTGAGTCGTCTTATGGGCGGGGCTTATTCTTCTCTGTCAGGCATCGTAGACATAAGCGAACGCGGTAACGCAACTACACGGCACTTTTTTGAGAAAATTTTGCTACCATGGTGGTTTTCCTGGCTCTTGTTGTTTCATTGGTGGTGGTATTTCGTGACGAACGATTCTTTCTCGTGCCAGGTAGAATGCTGTCCCGTAGAGTGCGGCTGGTATTGCGGCGAGGAAGCCTGTGAAAAGGAGTACTCCCGTGCCGAAGTATAATGTCCAGAATCCGCCGCTGCCAAACGGGAGGAGGAACACGTTGACGACGCCGAGGAATATCGATATTCCGTAGGCTGTCCAGAGTAGCATGTGACGATTGCTGCTCTGGAGGGAGTATGTGAGGAGGACTTCTGCGAGCCCGAAGATTGCGCCGCCGATTAAGAATACGATGCCGAACAGACCCACGACAGAGGCACCAAGCCCCGACGAGATTCCGTAGGTCAAGGCGTAGAAGAATCCGAATATCGTGCCTGCGATTCCGACGACGAAGAATATGAGAGCTAGTGTAGTATTGCGGACGTGGTCTGCGCCGAAGGGTTCGCGTCCGATGTAGACCAGGATTCCCCCG
>VBBD01000073.1 GCA_005882895.1 Candidatus Bathyarchaeota archaeon
CGTGTTCGAACCGCTAAGGACTGGATGCGCCGACTGCTGAATGAAAGCTATTCTGGTATCTTTGACGAGCCGTAGAGGGCCCTGAACGCTCATTACGAAAGGTGGGCGAGCGCGTCCTCCCATTTCGGAGGAATATCAGAGCCCAGGAGCTTCCATCTCACAAACTTCCTTTCTGCTCCCAGGCCGACATTCTTCATGGTATCAACGTGAGGCGACTTCCCCACGAATTCGATGAGAGCGCGCTCATCTTCCCAGACTGAGACGGTCCAGGCTTTCTTGCCGAGGAGTTGGGCTCTGAGAGAGTATCCTATGAGTCCTCGCGAGCCTTTCAGTTGCTTCTGAACCGCGTTGCTCTGCCGAATGAAACTGAAGGTGGACCAGTAGCGTTTCCTTGGGAGATAGGTGATTAGGGCGAGATATTCACGAGCAGGTTCAACATCAGCAAAGGAGATCCAACGAGCTTCTACCATCTACCATCCACCGAAGCGAGCTACTGGGAAGTAGGATCTGTAAACTATGCCTCCCAACTCTCTAGTTTACATCTAGTCCGCTTTGCCGTTTGTCTTATGCTGATTATTCGAAGAAGAATAGTTTCCTCAAAAGTTCTCTAGGTTGGAGTTAGAGTGTCGCCAGTGAAGCCTTTGTCCTTCATGCGCTTCTCCATTTCCTGGGGAGATAAGTCTTCGACATGAGTGGCAATCCACCAGACGTTGCCTGTAGGATCTTTTACGGCAGCAGTCCGGTCGCCATAGAACTGAGTTGTAGGTTCTTGCTCAGAGGTTCCGCCTGCTCTCATGGCTCGTCGGTATGCGTCGTCCACGTTGTCAACATAGACGTACAACTGGCTCGGGATCGGAGTATACTGAGTGGTTGAATCGGCCATCATGATCATGGAGTTGCCGATCTTGACCTCGGCGTGACCTACGTGGTCTTTCTTGTCGTTGATACGTGCCCTCTCTTCCGCATGGAAAGTCTCTTTCAGGAAATCGATCAATCTAGGCACTCCGTTTACGATCAAGTACGGGGTAACCGTACCGTAGTCTTGAGGAATGGGGTTTACTTTGCTAGTGACAGCTTGCATGGTGTACTCTATTATGCAGTAGTCGTTGGTTTAAGAATTGCTGAGAGGAAAATCCGTGAGAAATCTTCTCGATGCTTTCAGGACACCTAATGCATCGACGGGACCCTCGTATCTTGGGCTAGAACTTGAACTCAGCAAACATAATACGAACATAGTCCGTCAGGACTAGACATGATGCTACAGTCAGAAACCAAATTGATTCCGTTTCGTGGAAATGGACCCTACTGCTACTCTAACACGGCTTCCATGTTGCTCTCCACTATCGGAGAACAGGTTTCACCTCCAGAGATGGAAGCTTACACCGGCGTGGGTCTGGGAGCCTTCTGGCTGCCCAAAGAGAAGCTTCTGTTCTTCAGCAGCATATCCAACCCGCCTGACCTCGGAATAACCCGAGCCCTTCGCCTTCTAGGTTTCAGCTTCGAGGAGAAAATGACTAGCGATCCGGGAACGCCCCCGCTCGAACAATTGAGATCCGATCTAACCAGCTCAGCGGCGCTCCTGGGACCCTTGGACATGGGGTACTTGACTCATAACCCGTTGCACAAGAGAATGATGGGTGCCGACCATTTCGTTCTGGCCTACCGGTTCAAGAAGGACGGAGTTTTGATTCATGATCCAGAGGGTTTCCCTAGCGTTCTTCTTCCGTTTCGACAGTTGGAGCTTGCCTGGCGGGCAGACAGTATACCCTACCGCCGGGGACACTATCGCTATTGGACTCATCCACGACGGATCCACGATCCGAGCCGAGATGAACTATACGACTCGACACTCAGATCATTCAAGGGAGTATACTCGGAGGCCGAGAGCCTGGCAGCAAAACAAGACTGGACTATCGACGCCAAGGCCATCACGACTCTTTCAAAACATGTGAAGCAGGACAAGGTCTCACCAGCTGAACGAGGCTTCATGGTGTTTTTCTCGTTCAAACTGGGAGCTCGCAGAGCCCTAGACTTCGCCGATTTCTTCGGTTCTAAGAATCCAGAGTTAGCGCGTATGAAGGAGAAACAGGCAGAGCTCTTCGGTGCCATGCAAACCTTCGCAGTACAGAAGAAATGGACTAAGGTCGCAGACTCGCTAGAACATCTTGCCCAAGTTGAGACAGAATTTCGAGACACGCTCATCTCAAACTGAAACGCCAGAGGCTAGAGCATTGCTCCGGTGGGGTATAACACGTAGTTCGAGAAGTTAGGGAACGGCTTTGATGACATAAAGAGGTAGTTGTCCAGTATTCTCATCTTCTGTTCCAGTAGAACCTGCATCAGCTGCTCATTCGAGCCTGTCGCAGCAATACCCACATTCGCAGCTCCTTCCGTTGCGGCCAGCCTGAAAGCGGAACGCAACACATCGCGAAATGTTTCAAGCGATACGGTCGCTAGTGGGCCGACTCTTCCACTCTGCCAGACATACGCGTACCCGACAGATTCGTTGCCCGTGGAAAAGAGGTAGCATCGAGCGGTTGGAGTTCGGAAGAGAAACTCGTGGTTTTTCTCGCGGGGATAGCCGAGACTTAGCTCGTCGACGCGATTGAGAATACCTTTGGCTTTCTCAAAGTCTTCAACCTTCTCGTCTCGCAGTTTTGTACTCGAGGCTTCAGTCTTCACCCGCTGGCTTGGACCTTCCATCCAGTAGAGCGGTTCGCGGGGATAGATTCCGTGACGAGCGTAGAGTGAGATTGAAACGGGGTTGTAGGCAAAGGTCACCAGGGCCCGGTTGGTGATAGCGTGACCCTTGTGGTGTTTCATCGCCCTCTCCATGAGGTTCTGCCCGATGTTGAGACCTTGGTGTGCGGGAGAGACGAACAAGTGGGCGAGATACCATAATGATCCTCGAACCCAGCTCAATGTTATTCCCGCAATCTCTCTTTCTACTTCTGCTACCCAGAATCCGTCGCTGTCCTCTCTCAAGGCCATATCGAACCAGGGAAAACCCTGCTGAGGAATCGCTGGCAGTTTAGGAGAGGCGAACGGCGACGAGTCGAAGAATCCATGCTCTCGCAAGACACCGTCAAACGAGTTTCTGATGAGACTGAGGATTCCTGGGAAGTCTTCCATCGTAGCCTTCCGGTATGATACGTCCGACATTGACGGAACGAACGAGCTTGCAATGGAGACATAAAGGTAAAGGCCTGCGGGTTCTCAATTGTGGTCGCTTGTACACGGACCGTTGAAATATTCCAGTCATAGTTTCTATAAACGGCAGCTAGGGGTTGTTTCTGTGGCTCCACGAAAGCGGGCTTGCAAATCCATAGCAGTTCTTCTCTTGGCCACACTCACGACTGCGGCCGCATTCGCGCCATACCGAATAGCAGCAACCAAGCCTCTCACATCGTACAACTCGAGCATATCTTCTGGCTATCCAACGGTGGTAGGCTGGGGTGGAGTGAGACTTGACGAGTCCCAGGCTAACTCAGCCAACCCGGCCAGCCAGGTGTTCCCCGGCGAGGCAGCGAGCAACATGGAACTCCAGGCTCAAAGGCTACAAGCCAGGGGATTCAACGCCATCCGTGTCAGCTTTCAGTCGGCCTGTTCCAGCCCCCAAGGAATGGGCGCGTACGACCCCACCTGGCTGAACAGAGCAATAACAATCGCCCAACAGTATAGTCTCTGGATCATAGTCGACTATCACGGCTACAACGACCTGACGAACTCTACGAGCGTTAGCTGCTGGTTGGGGTATTGGAGTCCTATCGTTCAACAGTTTATGGGCGCTTACGACCAGATCATCTGGGAACCGATCAACGAACCAGTCATGACGAACAGCACTGACGTAGCTTCGTTGTCGGACTCGTACCAGCAATGGATCAATCAGGCTAGAGGCATGGGCGATACGCACTGGATTGTGGTCCAGAACTTGTGTAGCTCTACCTGCGGTTTCAAAAACTTGGCCGATGGATACCCGACGGTCAATGATACACAGGGAAGAGTGTTCATCAGCTTGCACTCATACATGGGCTATCCATATTACAGTTCGAGCTGGAACAACGCGACTGCCGACTCGTTGGCCCAGCAGTTCTATAAAGCGGTCGTCTCTGGGTCCCAGAGAACCGGCTGGCCGGTTTTGAATACGGAGGGGGGCGCGGATCCTCAGGAAACAAACTGTTCCGGTGGAGTCTCTCTGCCCTCAAGCCAATGCGCTCCAGACCAGGTCCAGGTCGGTTCCGCTGGATACAGCAACACAACGTTCCACTTTATCCAAGCACTTACCAGCCTCTATGATTCGAATGCTCCTCAAAGGATCAACTGGTTGTGGTGGCCAATGGGGAGCTGGACGGATACTCCGCTTGCGGAGCCAACGTATGGCGCCTTGTCCAGTGATGGATGGGGAAGCCTCCTCCAATACAGTCCCGTGTCGGATCCATCGATAGCGTTGGACGGCTTGGGAGGGGATACTAGCTGTCAAGCAGCGTCTTGTCGCGCACAATTGCTTACCACTACCCAAGCGAATGATGTGATTCTCCTGGTCGTTCGTACGTCTAGCGATACAATAGTGCTTACGATAGGTGATAGTAGTGGTCTAAGCTTCACGCAACGCCTTTCATACGTCTCTACGACTTTTGGAGGGGCAATCTGGGAATACTACGCTATAGCAAGCTCACCATTGGACATGGACAACATCACGGTAGTTGCGGACCAGTGCTGCTTCACAATTCGAGGAATGCAGGTTCTAGGCATCTCCGGCGCTGACACCTCTACCGTCTACGATGGGGACCCGTCTGTTCCTGCTACCGTGTCATGTCCTAGTGACGCCTGTGGCTATTGTTATGCTGACGCCAACACTAACCCAGGCACGTGTTCCGCTTCTGTGCAAACGTCTAGCGCGGCCTTGGTGATCGCAGCCACACAGATCAATGATGCTCCATCGTGTGGGGGATACTCGTCCTCGCCAGCAGGATATCAGCCCCCACCGGGATTCAATATGATATCAGCTCCGAACGGTAACTTCGAAGTTGACTATGCGATAACCAATGCGCCAAATTACGTTGAGTTCAACTGCAATGGTACTGACGCGACGGCCATAGTAGTTGACGCAATCATAGCGTCTGGTTAAACTGCTCCGGTGTACTTGGATGCCGAGGACAGAAAGGGCTAGGAACCGCCTTAGGGCTTGATGGCACCACGTTTGGCGTTTCGGAGAAGTTTGTAACAGCCAAGTAACGCGAATCCCCAACCCGTGTAGAATATCACATCCAGCGATAGAGCGAGCCAATCGAAATAGTAACCGCACTGACCGTAATTGGGAAGACCCAAGATGAGTAGGCAATTTTCCCAGACAAAGGGAAAGCCCGACCACAGGTGCGCAGAGCCCAACTCATAGAGGATAGTTAGCGCAACGATCGGTACAGCTACTAAGTACACTAGCAAAAGAATGCCCTTCATAGACTTGTTAACGCCCTTTCATCACGGCTGGGACCATACGTGCCGATGAGCCTTCCTTTCCTCCTGGCTCTCGGCCAGCGAACTCACTGAGGAACTGAGGCGATCATCCCGCCGGATTGGAGGTTCTGGATTCTCTCCTGGATGCTAGGTTGCTTGAACATGGAACTCTTCCGATTCAGCTTTTCTACGTCCTTGAAGCCCATGCTGTCAATCTTCCGGAGCGTAGTCAGGAACACGTTTCGTCCTACTAACCCGGCAACTTGCAAGTCCGCTCTCAATGCTTCCTTGTGCGCTTCGGGAGAGTATAATCTACCGAATACCACCAGAGTGAGCAAACCTATCACTAGGGGAAAAATGGGACTGGTCAAGTAGATTCCAGCAGACCCCAGTACGGATGTTCCAAAGGCTAGGAGCAGGACTGGAACATAGTAGGCCAGAGCCACTATGATTCCCACTAGGAGAGATTTGATGATTCTTGGTCTCGCCCAAGACCTGACCAAAAGAGTCGAACCAATCAGGGGCTTCCATTCCTCTGGAGCCAGGACCCCTTGCATACGTCTGGCGAGGATCATTCGCCTTCCCCCGAGAAAGACATAGTCCACTGGAACGCTAATCCTTCCACCTCTACCAAGATAGATGCTGTCCTCCCAGATCAGCTTCTTCGGTGTGAATCTCTTGAGCCCGAGGAGATCGCACATGCTGGGCACCTGTTGCAGGATTGCTTCGTCTGAGCCGGATTGACCTTCACTCATCGAGGACCTTCCAAGCTGATCGCGAAAGGAAGTCAGGCGACAACCGGGCGTCTGGGATACCTAATTGAAAGTATGAAAGCCAACCCGACTATAGTTGAAGCCGACGCCCAGCTGAGAATAGGTCTGTAGATGGAATAAGCAGAGCCAAGAGGGAGAGCCACGACGTTGAGGAAGGCGAGTTCGTTTCCTAGTGTTAGGTATAGGTTGAGACAAATCCAGACAAGTATCAGGGCTGCTACAGCCTTTCTGATAGGGTCCATGTCGCTCCATTTGAGGGTCAATCTCTCCCCTTTCTGCTGGGAAATGTTGAACCTCACGATCCAGACGATGCAACCAACTAGGATTAGAATAGGCACACCATCGAGAGCGATTTCCAAGGAGCCCATACTTCGCCCCTGTTCTATAAAGAACAGCAGGGCCGAGAATTAAGCGTACTGCCGCGAAGTTTCGAAAGTGCCCTAGGGGTCCCCCTTTGACCGAATATTTTCCTCATTCTACTTATATTGGGTTAGACCGGACGTTTTCATTGCAATGAGGCTTCCCCTAGTTGTCGTGGGAATCGCGCTCCTCGTGGTTGGTTCGATACCGATCATCCTGGGCACAAACGAAATCCTCGCTCTGAACGATTGCACAAGCGGTGGTCGAGTTTGCGTCGTCAGATCAGGAAACGGGTTCTGCGGCTCAACCCTCTGCACCATCGACCCATTCTACGGCCAAACCTCGATTGAGGGAATACGTGGTCTTGCCTACTCTCTGATAGAGATAGGAGCGGTCGTGGCCATAGTGGGCGTTGCGGCGACCGTAATTGGGGAAAAAGCAAAGCCTAGTTCCCACAAGTAGAGAGAGTTAGCCGAGTCTCCGAAAGAACAATTAACATGCGAGCATGTCTCTCTCTCGAGTATTCTTGCCGTCTCAAACCGTTCTTAGAAAGGTTGACCGTTGGATTGATGCTCACAAGAAGGATCTAGTGGATCTTACTTGTCGTCTTGTCAGTATTGATACTACTGTTCCTCCGGGTCTGAACTATCCGAAGATCTCGCAGGTTCTTGCTGGCGAGCTCAAAGAGCTGGGTGTTACGCCTTCTGTGACCCATATTCCCGAAGCCACGATCAAGAGGAAGGTTAGCCCTGAGGTCGGGCTGAAGGGTCCAAGACCAAATACTTACGCGATTCTCAAGGGCGAGGGTGACGGTCCGAAGATACTTCTCAACGGGCATGTGGATGTTGTCCCAGCGGACCCGTCAGGATGGACCAACGACCCATTCAAGCCCACGATCAGGAATGGTCAGATTTACGGGCGGGGGGCTGCGGATATGAAGGGGTCGGACGCTTGTACGATCTTTTCGTTGAAGGCGCTGGTGGAGACTGGTGCAAAGTTCGCGGGGTCAATTACGCCGACTTTTACCACGGACGAGGAGGTGGGAGGGTACACCGGCGTCAACCACTTGGTGGATAAACACGTGATCACGAAAGACATCGACTATTGCATCTCGACTGACAGCGGGATAGAGGTGCTTCATGTCGCGAGTCTCGGTGACTCCGAGTTTGTCATCACCGTCAAGGGCGAGGCGGCGCACTCAGGCCGAGGCTGGACGGGGATCAATGCGATTGAGGAGGCTGCTGGTTTGATCGAGAAGTTGAAGGTTCTCGGTGGAGAGATCGGGAAGAGAAGATCGAGGATACCGGCGGAGCCGATGTACGGGACGAAGAAGATGCGGCCAGGCCTCTACGTGAACATGATCAAAGGCGGCCTGAAAGGCAACATCATACCCGACACATGCGAGATCCTAGTCGACAGACGATTCATCCCAGAAGAGAAAGCTGCAGAAGTCGAAAAAGAGATCAATAGGGTCGTGAGAGAATTCGCAAAAGAAAGTCCAGCAAAGATCTCGATGAAGAAAATCCTTGGATATGATCCGATGATCACACCTCCCAACCACAAACTTGTCAAAGTAGTCAGGAAACAAGCGAGAAAAGTTCTCGGACGAGACACACCACCAGCAGGAAGTCAAGGGTCCACTGACATGGCAGTCGTCAGCCAACTAGGCATACCCGTAGCCGTGCTGGGCGCAACAAGACAGGACAGCAATATTCACGGGATCGACGAACACGTACGCATAAACGACCTCGTAAGCGTCACAAAAATCCTAACACACTCATACCTAGAACTACTGCCAATCCGACGCGAATAGCCGTCCAGTTCTCTTTCCTCCACTTTGCTATCGACTTCGAAGACAGTTCCTCATTCTGACAATGGTTATGCCGGGCAATCGTTAAAGCGCAGATAAACGCGGGAACTAGGTACTGGAGACCTGCAAGGAATGGGTACGGAATCCAGTCAAGTCGTGACGAGAGGCATTTTCAAAAGTGTGACCAGTTTTCCGGAAGGCTATCCAGATGTTGTCACTGGAGCCCTCTCACCAACTGACAATGTTCTGGTCACGGGCCACTCAAATGGCATGATTGTGAAATCCGATCTTGTAACTGGTGCGAGAACTGTCCTCCATCAGGGTTCGCCTACAATCAGGTCGATTGCGCTCTCTCCGAAGAAGGAGGTGGTAGTAGGGACAGCATCCGGGCTACTGATGACGTTTCAGCTTGATCATCCGTCGACCAAAGAGACCCTGCGAGATGAGGACTTCACAGTCAATTCACGTGTCTGGAAGACAATATGGCTGGATCCGCCACACAAGCATCAGGCTTGATATTGAAGGCGCCGGCCTCATCTCTCCTCACGAAGGATTTTCTCGGTCATGTGTGTCCTAATTCAACAATCAGCTACTCGTAGCGGTTGGAACCACGGCCGGAGATTTTCTATGGGCCCTTAGCGGCTTCCGGATTGTTGAGAGGGGAGTTGGGCTTGGAACCGGTGGACGGTGGACGCGCCCGATCGCTCGAGGACGAAGAGGACGACGGTAGTGTTGATGGTGATGAGCGGATGGCATGGTTTCTCCTCACCTCTACCGCGTAGAGAGCTACAAGCGTGACTGCCGTTGCTAGGAGCATGACAGTGACGGCGAACCCCCAGGTTTCCCAGATGCTTGAAGGGGCGGCTGGGAAGTAGCCGGCAGCTTGCAATAACTGCCGGGATTTTGTGAGGTCGAAACTGTACGGGGTTAGAGCAGTGTTGAACCCGTCGGTGACCGCGAAGCCCGTCCGGTAGTCGCCGACTACCGGAGTTGTTATCCCAGGATTACCGTATCCGGCAAGGAGCTGTTGTGTTATCAGATCTCTCGGGATCGCGGAGCTGATGGCCTGACGAACATATTTGGCGGCGAGAGAGGCCTGCGAAGGATCACTACGACCTAGCGGAGTATTGACGCCTGTTCCGAATATTGGGTGTTGCATGTTGAAGCCTAGCTCCTGGACCCCGAACGCGTCGTAGGACGTCCACTGGTTCGACGGCCAGCTAGCGAGAAAACTCGTCTGAGTCTCCAGAGCGTACTGCGAATCGAGGACGCTTACCGAGCCTGTCTTGAGATTGGAAACGGCATTATCGGAACTCGGTATGTGTTTGACGTAATAGTCCTTAACCTCAAAAGCTCCCCTACTCTGAAGGGCTGTCTTCCCGTTCTCCGGGAAATCAAAGTAGTTATCATTCCTAGTCAGATGATTTGTCTCAGTCGTGGAATTATAGTTGACAAACTTGTAGGGTCCCGTTCCAACCGGCCCGCCACCAATCCCTGTGTTGAACGGGTTCGTCCTCCAGTTTGCATAGGAAACAGTCGATAACACGTGGGCGGGAATTATTGGTGTGGTTAGAATGTTCTCGACGAAGTACGCGTAGGGATTCGGGAGAGTGAACCTGACAGTATACGGGTCCACAATTGTTACATCGCTTTTTCCACCGACTATTCCCTTGATGAACGCCTCGTTGTCCGCTTTCAGGGTATCGTCTTGAAGCGCGTCAAATGTGAATTTCACATCTGTCGCATTGAATGGAACCCCGTCATGCCATGTCACCCCCGGACGCAACGATACGGTCCAAGTCTTCTGATCCGACGCGACAGACCAGGCGGTCGCTAGCTGCGGAATCATATTCTTGAAGATCGTATCATTCCTCTGCGCCAACGCACTGAATAGTGCTCCGTACACGGTCTGATCGTAGTAGGAACTGCTCACTGCCGGGTTGAAACCCTCAGACGGAGCCGGCCCTGTCTGGGCAAGGGTGATCGAGCCTGTCGTAGACCCGCCCAGCATCGACAGCTGTTCGATCGGCGGCCAATACGGTGAATGGTAGGTGCTGAACACGTACTGGGCATTCGGCATAGTATAATCAAAGGCAACGATCTCCCTCGTGTAGAGTATCGTGGCGGAGGGCTGCTGGTCATAAGCGAGCGCCTGCCACTGCCTCACCAAATCTAACCGCTGCGTCTTGTCGAGTGTTTGCTTGATCTGTGTGGTCAGCTGATTATTCTGGCTGTTATTCCAGAGATAGTAGTTGGACCCGATCGGCGCAAACTGTGTACTGTGATAGTAAGACCATGGATCAGCATCTATCCCGAGTGCATAGCCAAGAAATAGGGCGTCAAAGCCACCGTTGTTATACGCTTTCCCGAGAACATCAGAGGCAGGCGTAAGCGCCCTATCGTATATCGTGGGCCAGTCAAGAACAACCCTCTGCGCATCGATGCCCAACGCCTGAAGGTTGTTCTGGACGAGCAGCGACCAAGCCTGTCGGGCCTGATTCGGCTGAGGAACCATCAGCGTTATTCTGAATATTCCGGTAGGTGCGGTATCTGCGTGGACCCATACAGGACTGGTCGAGGTGAGAGCAAGCCCGAGAAACAACAGTGCCAGCGCTCTACGTAGGGCGCGAGATCGGTCAGTCATCGCGAGAACACTGGAGCGAGCAGGCGATCGGGCGTAATGGCGACTGTGTTCCTCTCTTCGTCAGACTATGAGTACTAGACCGTTTTTTGTCAGAACCAGAGCCTCCGCGGCCCGACATTAACAGTCACGGTCTTCTACTGTGGCTTCATTACTAACGGACCTTGACTTCGTGCGTTTTGGCCATGAACCCGTTCTTCTTGTGCGTACCATCGCAGAAAGGCATCAGCGTGGACCCGCCACATCGACACCAGCCCTGAACAACCTTCCCGTCCACAATAACCAGGTTTGGACCGTTCTCAGTTGACCTTATCACAACATCAGACATACTCACACTATCACCTTTCTTCCAATCATTGTCGTAGGACCTTAGCCACGCGAGTCAGGACCACGAGCTGCTCTCCATGAACCAGACTGTTCTGATCGTACTTACCGACAACCCGCAAGAGAGCACCCACAACTAGATCATCTGCTCCGCCCATGATCAACTTGCTCGTCGGACCCCATTCAACCTCGAGACGCTGAGATGTTCGAGGGAATGCCTGATTGGTCCCCGTTTCATCAGGCAGTAGGAACACGCCTCCCAAAACCTGTTCCCTCGGCAAATCTGTTACTGAGAAAAACAGGTCCACCAACGTTCCTGGAACAGTTTCCCCTAGTTGTTTCAAAGTGAGCACCGGGACTGCCGGTATCTTCGGAGGCGCCGACGCCGTAGTTTTGGTCCCTTCTGCTACAGCCGGAATTTCGCGTGGCCGCAGAGGCCTATCCTGATCGTATCGTAATCCGAACTGCAATGCAGTCTGCGCCTTAGCCAGTTCCTCACCCAAGTAGCCCGCATGACTCAGCTGTGTGACAAGACCCTCACGCAAGAGACCCAGTAACATTGAGGTTGCTCCGCGTCCCCGCATCTCATGAGCAGGCGTATGATCAGGCAAGTAGTGTCGTAGCAGAATCTCCTTCTGCTCAGGCTCGATCGTGATAACAAAGTATCCCTTCGGATCATACAACAACGGCTCACGCTGCCCACCAGGCCGAATAGACACAAATTCTTCCTGTTTTCTGGGCATTGCAGTTTGCTTTTGTCCCGTCACAAAAACACCGGGATTGCGATCAGAGAGACTCTTCACTCGGTCTTGTAGGACCTGTAGATCTTCTTCGCCCGTCCAGTCAAGAACCTCTACCTGCTTCCTGAATTGGTCAACTTGCTCGGGATCAACTGATGGTAAGACTGGATCATAACCAGCCGCGTCGATGATCCGTCGCTTGTCATCAACGCCTTTCTCAGAGAGAGCGACGAGAGATTGCCCCGGCTTGAATAGCGCAGAGTCTTTGCCGCAGATGAGCAGGAAACGAATCGCAGGATTAGACGTGACGTTGACAATAATCCGGGTAATGCCCAGATTGGCCGTGTAGACCATGCCCGCAATGGCCACTCCAGGAAGAGCCACGAGGGGGCTGATCAAACGTTCCGAGGTAAGGGCACAAACGGCGACGGGACCACTCGGATCGCCAACCTGATAGGTCCCGGGCATGACAGGCCACGCTGCGCCGCTCTTGCTACTCAACGTTCAAGACCGCTTTCCTATCTAATCGAGTTTCTCGACGCATAACGCTGGGCAGAGTATTTCCAATACTCTACTCGCGGCCGCATTTTCTTCATCACACGTGAATTATGGAACTCACGGAAGGCGCTAGTTGGAGTTCCTCCCTGATAGAATCTCATTCGCGCGCTGGCTTTCGGATCATTGGGTATCGGTCGCAATTTGTCCAAGAACTTGGTCCCGCGAGCGTCGAGTCCGCTGGAGGTTACTCCAGCCGTTCCGCAACCTACGTCATGGACGCAGAGTCCCACACAGCTACTGTCCACTTTTTCTCAGTAGCAGTAACGTGCGTCAGACGCTAATAATTCTGAGCGGAAACCCAAGTCCACAGCGGACCCGAATGTTATCTTAGGTACAACAAGAGCTCACCTAGCATCACAAATTGTTTCTGGTTAGTGTCTTGAGACGGAGTTTGGTCACTTGCAAGCTGTCTCGCACCTCCTCAAAGAGCGAGACGGTTCCAGAACGTACTGATCACCGAAACCCCAATGACTGCGGTTCCCAGCCAGGAAAGATAGTCTAGAACAGCCATTACCGGACCAGTCGAAGAAGATCCATTATTCAGAGAATTGGCTATTGCTTTTCTCAGCCATCGCGTCAGTCTTCCCGTGCTCTATACTTATCAGAGCCCTCTAAAGCCAAGAAATAGAGAAGGATACGATTGAAGGACAAACGAGACATGGACAAGGCCCGAGCCGAACTCCAGAGGGTCGATGCGGCATGGGCCGGAGCGGCCGCAGCTGCGCGCGATGTGGAACAAATTGTTTCGTTTTGGGCCGACGATGCGATCGTCATTCCGCCAGGACAGATGCCCATTATCGGCAAGACTGCCATCCGGAACTACGTCTCAGCGAGCTTGAAGATCCCGGGCTTCAGCATCCAATGGAAAACGACCCAGTTCTCTATCGCCCGAGACTGCGACATAGCCTACGGTATTGGGACAAACCAAGTCTCGTTCAACGACGAGAATGGCAATCGCGTCACATTGCGAGGCAAGGCCGTTACGATCTGGCGAATGGAGAACGATGCATGGAAGTGCGTTGTCGACATCTGGAACGATGACCCCGCCCCGAAATGAGCATGCTTGGAGCACCGGCAAGGAGGCAGACGATCAAAGTTGGACCGGACCTGCACTAGAGAAACATCCGTTGAGAAAAATCTTGGAGAGATGTGTCGTGCAACTAACGTCTGTGTCCCTTTGCTGCTTATATCCCAGGCTAACCTTGTTACATTAGATAACTTTGAGTAAGCTAGCATCTAGCTGCCAACCCGACATCTCAAGTATTATTTCAGGAAAAAGCGAACTTTGCAGGAGAGACATCTGCGCGGTAATCAAAGCTGTAAGAAAGCTGGGCTCAGAGTGGAGAATCCTCATCTCATACTACCTCCTCGACAACCCCCTCCGCTTCAACGATCTATTGAGAAAGGGCAAGCCTGACGACCTAAACGCGCGAACCCTTTCCAGAACTCTCAAGTATTTGCAGAATATGGGAATCGTTGAGAGAAGAGTAACCGGCACAGAACCCTTCTCAGTCGTCTACAATCTCACAGAGAAAGGACGAGACCTCGGCGATATCCTGTCCGCATACCGGAGATGGGGAGAGAAGTGGACCCCAAGCATCGTCCATCCCTTACCATATCTGAAGGTAAGCAGACCAGTGATATCTCGCAAGACCTAGCAAATTTTGGGATGGTCGCGCCTCCGTAAATAAGAAAATCTGAAATCCCAACTGCGCAAGCTCTGCACAACCTTGCAGCAGACCCGGCAGACTCGGATAACTGCGAATCTTGTAGGGATAATGCTTTTCGTCCAGGTTATTCTTGGAGGAAGCGCAGTCGTTCTAGGCCTCGATATCAGGTATCATCTGCCTGGGGAACCCTAACCTTCATAGTACTCGTGGTCACGACCGTGCTGGCCCGCAGAGATTTCGGTACTAGTTCCACCCTGTTCAAAGTAGCACTCGCTTCCATCGCCGACTTCGTCGTCCAAGGAATACTAGGTCTGTTCGCTCTAGGATCAGACGTCGCGGTTGTTGTCCATCTTACCAACGCTTTCCTGCTTGCCGTCATCGTCACCTATCTGATCAGTTTTGCAGACAGCGCTGATAGAGCTTCTACCTCCCTTAGCTCCCATCCTAAGATTGCTTCCCCTTCGACCTATCCGTCTGTGAGCCAGAATTATGGAGTAACCGATTGCTAGGTAGAATAGACAATCGATTGCGAAGAAGAACGGATTGAAAATCGTCTCACTCGACGGCAGGCTGCACCAGGGAGGACAGCCTCTCATCAGCTGAACCCTCCAAGCGAGAGGAAAACCGTAGCTGTCCCACC
>VBBD01000074.1 GCA_005882895.1 Candidatus Bathyarchaeota archaeon
CCTAGTCACAGATGTCGATGTCGAGACGACCGGAAAAATCCTTCCCGGCGACGGCTCGACTCATCACAAAGCCCTCTTCAAACTGCTCACCTTCTTCCCAGAGCTCCACGAGGTGGTGGAGGGAGAAATCGTCGAGGTCACAGACTTTGGAGCATTCGTAAGAATAGGTCCTGAAGATGCTCTTCTCCATGTATCCCAGATCATGGACGATTTCATTACCTATGACGAGAAACACGGTGTACTCGCTGGACGAGAGAGTCACCGAAACCTAGGAAAGGGAAACATGGTCAGAGGACGAATAATCGCCGTCAGTTTTCCCCGAGGCGGCTCAGGAGGAAAAATCGGGATCACGTTGCGCCAACCTTTTCTGGGTAGGCTCGAATGGATTCAAGAGGACCTCAAGGGGAAACCTCCGAAGCTGGAGCATAAAGCTTGACAGACAAAGCTTGCAAGAACTGTCGTATGATTAGTGCGGGTCCCGTATGTCCTAACTGCAAGTCGACGAACCTAAGCGATGACTGGACTGGCTTCGTCGTTGTGCTAGAACCAGCAAATTCTGAAGTAGCCCATCTAATGCAGATCAAGGTTCCGGGAAAGTTCGCGATCAGGGTCAGGTAGAGTCCCCTAGGACTCCCGGTTCTATCTCATTTGGGCCCGTAATCGGTGAAGCTACAGGCCCCGCAAACCCACCGCTGGGTAGGTTGTTTGTGAGACGCCATTACTGAGCCGCACCGTGGACACTTCCGATTCTTCAGCTTCGTCGTCGAGCCGGAAATCTCGTAAAGCTCGCTCCTCATCCGCAGCTTCTTTTGTTTCGGCTTTGCTGCAGCTGGTGCTGGCGTCTTTGGTTGTGCCGGTGGCTTGGGCGGTGCTTGGGACATATCTTCGACGCATCGGCCTCCGCGCCATATTTAGTGTTGTTTCCATCAGCTGTCGAAACGTTCTTAAAAGCCGGGCGTTGCCCAGCCTGCTGGCCGATGAGAGTGAGTCTAGATGGCACAAAAATCCGTTTACGTCCGATTCCAAGTTCCAAAAGAGGCCGTTGACAAGGCCTATCAGCTTCTCCAGGTCGCGAAGGACACCGGAAAACTCCGAAAGGGTACAAACGAGTCGACCAAAGCGATCGAGCGAGGAATCGCCAAACTAGTTATCATCGCAGAGGATGTTGAGCCCCCGCAAGTGGTCGCCCATCTACCTATCCTGTGCGAAGAGAGAAAGATCTCATACCTCTACGTCCCCAGCAAGCTTGAGCTGGGCAAATCCGCCGGATTAGATGTCGGCTCCGCCGCAATCTCGGTCGTAGAACCGGGTGATGGCGCGCAGTCTCTCAAAGATCTCTTGAAGATAGTCGAGAATATCAAGAAGACCGGTGCAGGGAAGTGAGCAAGTCAAAAGACAGGTCCGACGAACCACTCATCCCGGCCGAAGTCACACAAGTCATCGGACGGACCGGGGTCACGGGAGAAGTCATCCAAGTCCGAGTAAGAGTGTTAGAAGGCCGCGACAAAGGACGAATTATCACAAGAAATGTCAAAGGGCCTATCCGACTCAATGATGTTCTGATGCTTCGAGAGACTGAGAGAGAAGCGAAAAAGATCAGGTAGGGCGTAAGCGACGCCAAAGACGTTCAAGTGTTCTTTCTGCGGGAAGAGCTTTCCGAACTCCACTGGCATTATGCACGTGAAGAACGATGGGACGATACTCTATTTCTGCTCGCGGCGATGCCGAGTCAGCACACTGTCCTTCAAAAGAGATTCGCGTAAGCTGAAGTGGACGGCTTACTACGGGAAGAGAGAGAAAGGACACTGAGCAGTCACCCTAACAACAAAACATTCGCATTCCTCAAACCTGAAGCCCTACAATCGAAGGTTGCAGGTGAGGTTCTATCTAGACTAGAGCGGAAAGGATTCGCCATCAAACAATTACGTCTTCACAACATATCCAGAAAGGAGGCCGAGACGTTATACAGCGTCCACAAGGGAAAACCATTCTTTCAAGAACTCGTGGACCACGTCACTTCCGGGCCTGTTCTGCTGATGATTCTTGAAAGCTCGAACGCGGTTGACGTTCTGCGTCGCGTCATTGGCGCCACCAACCCGCAGACGGCCGAGCCAGGCACTATCAGAGGAGACCTATCGCTGTCAATAACCGCCAACATCATCCACGCCTCTGATAGCCTCGAAAACGCAAAGAAGGAATCGTCAATATTCTTCAACGACGGAATCTAGCAAGTAGCCTTTCTCTCGAAAAAATCATGGTTTAATACCGACATCGGAAAACGAGAGGGCAAGATGGAGCCCTCCCCAGATGCCCATTCGTTCACCCATCGCCGTCGTTCTCGGACACGTGGACCATGGGAAGACCACGCTTCTGGACAAGATCAGAGGCACCTCTGTGGCCGCCCGAGAACCTGGGCAGATCACTCAGTGGATCGGCGCCAGCCTCATCCCAGCTCAAACCATAACCAGGATTTGTGGACCCCTCCTAACCAGGTTTAATCTCAAGATCGAAGTCCCCGGAATACTCTTCATCGACACTCCAGGTCACGAAACGTTCAGCAACCTTCGCAAAAGGGGAGGATCAGCTGCCGACGTCGCCGTCCTCGTCATCGATCTCACCAAAGGGATCGAGCCTCAAACCGTCGAATCCCTGAATATCCTGAAAGCACGCAAAACACCCTTTTTGGTTTGTTGCAACAAGATCGATGCGATACCTGGATGGAAATCCTCACCTGACGGCTCGTTTCTTGCGAATACAGATCCGCAAAGACCCGAAGTTCTGACTGATCTTGATAACAGAATTTACACGATGATGGGAACCTTGTCTCGGTACGGCTTCCGCGCCGATCGGTTCGACAGGATCAAAGACTTCTCCAAGACCATAGCCCTCGTGCCCGCGAGCGCCAAGACAGGAGAGGGGTTACCAGAACTGATGGCAATGCTCGTCGGACTCACCCAGATCTTCATGAAGGGCGAACTAACAACTGGCGCGGGTCCGGCCGAAGGAACCGTTCTAGAAGTGAAAGAGGAGCCTGGACTCGGAGTTACCGTTGACGCAATGATCTATGACGGGACTATCAAAGTAGATGACGAAATAGCACTCGCGGGACGGAATGGAATCATACGAACAAGGGTCCGGGCTCTACTAGTGCCAAAGGCCCTTGACGAGATTCGTGACCCTAGAGACAAGTTCGCCCGGGTCGAGCATGTTGACGCTGCCGCGGGGATCAAAATTGCGGCCCAAGGTCTCGATGACGCGATCGCGGGGTCACCCATTTACGGCGTAGATGACCCATCGAGGCGAGCGGAACTAGAGCGGAAAGTGCTCAGTGAAGTAGAATCGGTAAAGGTCAGCACTGATCGAACCGGGGTTATCGTGAAGGCTGATGCGCTAGGCTCGCTAGAAGCTCTCACAACCTCCCTGTCAGTTTCCAAGGTGCCAGTCCGTCTCGCAGACGTGGGTGAAATATCTAGGCGAGACGTGGTTGAGGCTGAAGTCGTACGAGCAAAAGATCCTTACCTCGCCGCGATTCTCGGTTTCAACGTTAAGCTGTTGCCTGATGCTGAGCAAGAGATCAAAGAGACAGGAATACCGGTTTTCAGAGGTGACATAATTTATCGTGTCTTGGAAGACTACTCGAGATGGGTTGAGGCTCAGAGAGCTGCTGGGGTTAAGGCCGAGATGGAGCTACTTATCCGCCCTGGCAAGATGAGGATTCTCAAAGGATTCGTCTTCCGCAGAAATGATCCGGCCATAGTTGGGGTCGAGGTGCTAGAGGGAATTGTAAGACCAAAGTATCCAGTGATCAATGGCAGCGGGAAGCGTATCGGCGTAGTCCTAAGAGTCCAAGACCAAGGAAAAGATGTACCCGAAGTGGGGGCGGGAAAACAAGTGGCAGTTTCCATCGACAAGCCAATTGTAGGGAGACACATCTTCGAAGGAGACATCCTTTACGTCGATGTTCCTCCAAAACATGCGAAAACCCTTTCCTCAAAGTTCAGAGACTATCTATCTCCAGCGGAACTCGCACTGTTGGACGAGCTAGCCAGTCTATCAGCAAAAAACGCCTCGGGAGCGATCTCATGACTCGAACGACGTTTATTAACGGCCCAAGGGTAACTCGGCTCTAACGGGAGCATATCACAAGATCATGGCGAAGTTCCAGCTCATAGTCTCGGATCCTGTGAGCAAGACCTCGAAAGCCGCGACTGTTGAAGGAGCGAAGGCTCAGGCACTTGTGGGAAAATCGATTGGGGATGAGGTCGATGGGAAGCTTCTCGGGATTGGAAACATGAAGCTCAAAATCACCGGTGGTACTGACAAGGATGGGATTCCAATGCGTTTCGATATTCAAGGAGGGGCCAAGAAGAGAGCGATGCTTTCAGGCGGAGTAGGGTTCAAACCGAATGACCGTGGGGAGAGGAGGAGGAAGCTTGTCCGCGGACGCGTAGTCAACGAGGACACGCTACAGGTCAATAGCGTGGTTATGGCAGAGGCAGGTCAGAAGCAGGCGGAGGCTAAGAGTTGAGCGTCGAGATAATCGCCGAACACGTTAACCCGCTTCTAGGCCGAAAGGACGCAAAGCTGATCGTCCATCACGAGGGAACCGGAACTCCCGACCGATTGGCCGTTCGCAAGATTGCATCTGATCACTTCAAAACTCAGCAAGACAAGGTCTACGTTCGAAGCGTCCGGACACGGACGGGTGGGTCCTCGGCGGTCTGCCAAGTAGAAGTCTACAGCGATTCAAAACTTGCCGAGAAGATCGTCCCTTCTTATGTGAAGAATCGGAATCTTCCTCCTGGACAAAGGGTCTCAAGAAAGAAGGGAGCAGAAGAGGAGAAAGCAGCTCCAGCCGCGCCCAAGCCTGCAGCTCCTGAAAAGAAAGCTGAGCCCGCCAAACAGGTACCGGCCAAAGAGTCTAAACCTGCCCCTGCTAAGGAGTCAAAGCCGGCCCCAGCCGAAACGAAACCACCCGGCAAGCCCGAATCGAAACCCGCTGCCAAACCTGCAGCGAAGCCTGACCCGAAACCGAAAGCCTAGACAACCGCGCTTGCACGTGCAATGTCGGCGAGAATCGCCAATTCTTTGTTCATGAGCCCACTCGCCCCCATATTGATTCGCTTGGCCAGCTGAGCTGACCATGAAGCGTGGGAGTCATCGGGCGGCTCGTCTCAGGTTAGCAGATCAACTTGTTTCTTGTAGTTTGCTCACGCCGGCAATTGGATGTCTGTGGGGGCCTAGCCCTAGTGTCCCAGTAATGCGCAGTAATCTATCCCCTAACGTAAGGCCAAATAGCCCATTATCCGCCCTGATCTCAAATCTAAGCTAGTGATTTCTAGAACGGGACTTGCCACGCTGATCCCAAGCGGAAAACACGGGGGTCGAAAAAGACCAGACAAGCCGATAATAAGCCAGTTTCAAAGAAACAAACGCAAATCTGGTTCGGACAGGAAACGGGTCCGGAAAAAATTGACCCACTTTGTGATTTCTAGCCCGCGACGCAAAACTGGTCTTTGGGGAAGAGATGTAGTTATGAAATCGCCTATTATCAGCCCTGATCCCGAATCTGACCACGCACATCCAGAAAACGAGATTTCTGACGCTGCAAAACGGGATAATTGCCAACCGATCCAAGCCCAGACAATGCCGTGATTGGCAAGACTCGCCCATTATCACCGCCAGACAGGAAATGTTCTGGGAAAATAGGAGGTCTTAGCGACCGACCTTCGCGTCGCAAGAGTGGACAGTCCGGACTGGATGCCGAAACTAAACTAACCTGAAAGATCCGACCTACGGTTTTCGATCTATGCCCTCTTCGCTGCGCTGACGATGCTTACGATATCTTGCGCTTTGAGTACGTAGTTGTCGGAGAGGCGCATACCGTTTCGGGCGTTGATGCCATACAGCATCTGTTCGCCTATTTCGGTGTGAATCTCCAGAGCTAGCTCTTTGAGAGTGGTCCCGCTCGGAACGAGATATGCGTCTGGAAGAACGTTTCCCGCATGATCACTGAACTTTTCAGGATTCTCTACAGGATATACCACTATCATCTTCAGAAGATCTAGAAAGGCGGAGTTGATGCACGCCTGAACCCCTGTGGACCCAGCTGGTTTCAGGACTTTTTCTCGGATCATTTCGAGGGCGGCCTTCTGCTCAGCGCTAACAGCACTCACACTGGGAACCCGGAAATCTGGGTCTCCAGGTTTGTACTCTATCAACCGTTTTTCTGCGGCCCTTCGCAGTGCTAGCTCTGCCTCAGCCGAGACAGGTAGTGTCAGCTCGCCCGTCTGCTTCAGCCGATTCACATTCCCGATCGACGTTGGCAGGTCAATCTTGTTGGCGGCGAGCAGCAACGGTTTCGCTTCTCTCCGGATAATCTCAACAAGCTTCAAGAGGTCTTCCCTGGTCCATCCGCTCGGTTTTCCCTTGAGGCCTGCTTTCTTGATCCCGTTCTCAGCCTGGCTTTTAGTTACCCCGAGCCCGCTGAGACGCTCAGAAACCAAAGACGCCGAGTCCTCTCCAGCCATCTCTACCTTTCGAGCCGTCTTCTCCCAGTCTTTTCCAACTATCCGTAGCATCCACATCTTCAGTTCAGTCTCGAGAAAAACCACGTCCTCAACAGGGTTGTGAGCACCAGCCTCCGTGAGTTTGCCCTCAGAGTCCGTTGACCCAGAAGCATCAACCACGTGAATCAGCGCGTCAGCCCTTCTTAGCTCGTCGAGAAACTGGTTTCCAAGGCCTCTTCCTTCCGACGCGCCTGGCACCAGTCCAGGGAGATCAATGATGTCTATCGGAATGAATCGTTCGCCGTCGATGCATCGTGAGTTCCGAGGCTTGTCCTCGACTCCAAGCTCAACATGGACACACTTTGTCCTGAGGTAGGATATTCCGTGGTTTGGTTTGATCGTGGTGAATGGATAATTCGCTATTGGAACAAGCGTCAGTGTTGCGGCGCTGAAGAATGTGCTTTTTCCCGCGTTGGGCTTGCCGACGATCCCGACCTGCACACTAGACCACGAATTATGAAACGGGAGAGATGCCGGTGATTCTCAGACCAGCGCTCTTCACCTTGTAACGGATATTGAGAGATACTAAAAGCGCGGTTATCTGTTCGATGGTCCGCGAATTTTCCAGGGGACCAGCATCGAAACCATGCGCTCCCGCAATACCCTTCACGAGGTCGAGAACAATCTTCTTTGCATTTTCATCATCGGAGCATACAAGCACATCACAGTCGACAGTCTTGGAGGGATTCTTTAGGAGTTCTGCGCTTACATTGTTGAAGGCTGTCACAACGCTGACCGTGTTCGGCACAACCGAGGCAGCGAGTTCTGCAGCGGACCCCGCCCAGACACCGACTGTCCTAGTGGCGCGCCCGCTGATCGCTGTCTCAAGAGGCACCGACACATTGACTAGGACCTGCCCTGGCCTGAATTTTGGCTTCACGGTGCGAAGAGTGTCGATTAACGCTGCGAAAGGAACTGTTACCACTATTACATCCGTCTGCGAGACAGCGTTCTCGTTGCTCAATCCTGAAACGCGGACCGGCCGTCCAGCGGTTTGAGCGATCGTCTTCGCAGCTTCAGCGGCTCTATCGGGACTTCTTGAGCCTATGAATACTTGGTGTCCCGCTATTGCCCATCGGAGGGCGAGACCGAACCCCTCTTCACCCGCACCGCCGAGAACGGCTATCTTACGACTTTCCGTCTGGGTCTACTCCTCGCCGAGCTATGAGGTAGAGGCTTGATGAGTCCCTTTCGCATAAGCAAGTCCGTCGACTTTCGCGCATGACCTATGATCGTCTTCGCTCTGTCGTAGAGTTCCCTCCGAGTAGGCTTTAGCCTTGTCAGACCTTGTCCAACCGCTTCAGCCCCGACTGCGGCCGCTTCTCGCGGAAACACCTCCCAGTTGCTCATACTTGGAAGAATCCTGTCTTCGTCTATGCCACTCTCCTCCGCGATCTTGGCAAGTTCGTTAGCAGCGGCGATGCACATCTCGTCGCTAATCATCCTAGCCCTAACATCCAACGTCCCCCTGAAGATCCCAGGAAATCCGAGGGAATTGTTGACTTGGTTGGGAAAATCAGACCGGCCTGTCGCAACTATTCTTGCACCCGCCTCCTTCGCCTCCCAGGGCCAAATCTCAGGAATGGGATTCGCACAAGCGAAGATAATCGAGTCATTCGCCATCGCGGACACTATTTCCTTGGGAATCACACCAGGTCCCGGTGTCGACATCGCAATCAAAACATCCGCCCCCTTCACCGCCTCCTTCAAGCCGCCTGTCCGTCCTTCCGAGTTTGTCTTCAGAGCAATCTGCCATTTCGCATGGTACTCCTCCTCCAGCTCTATGCGCTCGCGATTGAGAATTCCCTTGCTGTCGACCATGATGATGTTTCTAGGTAAAACTCCCGCTTCCATTATTATGCGCGCGACCGCGATGTTAGCCGCCCCTGCCCCTAGCATGCCGATCGACGCGGTACTGATTTTCTTCCCCACAACCTTTAGAGCGTTGATAAGACCAGCACAGACAACAGTTCCCGTCCCCTGCTGATCATCGTGCCACACCGGAATCCGAAGGTCCTGTTTCAGGGCGTCAAGAATGTCGAAGCATTTCGGTTGTGATATGTCCTCGAGATTTATCCCGCCGAAAGACGGTTGCAACCATCGAACCGCGTTCTCGATTTCCTCCGGTCTTTTTGTACCGAGGCAGATAGGGTAAGCATCGACTCCTCCCAAATACTTGAACAGCAGACTTTTTCCCTCCATCACTGGGAGCCCAGCCTCCGGCCCGATATCACCAAGACCGAGGACCCGAGTGCCATCGGTAACTATCGCGATACTGTTCCACTTGTTAGTATAGTCATAGACCCTTTCCGGATTTTTCTGGATCTCCTTGCAGGGATCCGCGACTCCTGGCGTGTACCAGATCGCGAAATCATCAAAGGAGTCGACAGGAACCTTCGACACGATCTCGATCTTTCCCTGATAGAAAGGATGGTACTTCATTGCAAGCCGAGCGGGAGCATAAGCTCTCTTCAGCAATGCTGTATCTTGAGCCATTCCTGGCTTGTCACTTCTTTGGCAAAACACGGTTGCAAACCGGCCTGATTTAACGGTGTTGAGAGGAAAAATGCCCAGTAATCCTTATCAGGGATTTGCCAGTCGATGCGTCAGCGGAAAGGATTTGTCGTATTCCCACTTAGCAAACCAATGGAGAGAGAAAACGCCCGAGCTGAAGGAATGGTTGCGGCTCTCGGTTGTTGGTTGGAGGAAGGAACCCGTGGTCAAACGAATTCCCTACCCTACAAGGCTAGATCGTGCACGTCGTCTGGGGTATAAGGCAAAGCAAGGGATCGTGCTCGTTAGAGTGCGAGTAAGAAGAGGAGGTGCTAAGAAACCTCGTCCAGTTTCAGGGAGACGGCAGAAGGCGATGGGAGTCTCGAAATTCACAAGGAGCATTTCTCTCCAAAGAATAGCAGAAAAACGTGCCAACAGAAAGTACGTCAATCTGACGGTCCTCGACTCGTACTATCTGTATTCGGACGGCATTCACCACTGGTACGAGGTTATTCTCGCCGACACGAGTCATCCCGCGCTCGCGGAATGGTCAAAGGAAAGAAACCACCGAGCGCTATCGCCAAGCGTAGCGGTCGAGAAAATCGCCGAAACACGATAAACAGTACGTCCAACCGGCCGTTGCCGACGCAAGGTAAGCAGATGACTCCAGACCCGCTGACCAGAATTGTCAAGATGGGTCGAAAGGTAGATCCTATAATTTTCGAGACGTTAGCCCAGGCCTCTTCTTCCAAGTTTCAATCCCCCGTAGTCTACCATTTCCGAACCGGCGGCAAGAGGATGCGAGCCACGCTTGTTCTTCTTGCATGCGCAGCCTCCGGAGGCATTATCGAAGATGCAATGAATCCCGCGGCTTTGGTCGAGATGATTCACAATTATTCGCTGGTAATGGACGATCTCATTGATCGGGGAGTTGTCAGACGAGGGAAACCGACTGTGAGAGTCAAGTTTGGAGACTCGGTCGCTCTATTGATTGCCATGCTTTACCGTGAATCCCTGGACGACCTAATTGAAAAATGCATCTCCCCAACCAAGACTAGAAAGGTCGCAGTTCAGGCGATGAAAGACATCATTGAGGGCGAGAGACTCGACATGATGCTCGAACAAGCCGGGAGGGACGATCCTTATCTCAAAACTCAACGTGTGCTCAATCCTAACTTCGAAGTCTATATCGACATGATAGGAAGGAAGACGGCGGCTCTCTTCAAGGCTGCCTCCCAAATAGGGGCGTATTCGGCGCGAGCGAACTTACGGATTGTGCGGTCCCTAGGCGAATTCGGATGGAAAGCGGGACTTGCATTTCAGGTCATGGATGATGTTCTGGACATTTGTGGGAACGAAACAGGGAAGCAGATTGGCAAAGACATCATTGAACACAAGCTTGGGAACGCAGCGATACTGATGGCTCTTAGATACTTACCCCGAGGCAAAAAGTCAGAGATTCTTACCACATTAAGGTCGGAGAAGGTGTCGCAAGCCATGATGATGAAAGTGAGACGGCTGGTCATGGAGACCCCAGCGGAGAAAGACTGTCGAGAAATCGCAGAGAAATACCTTCACGAGGCCAAAGCTCGCCTTTCTGTCCTGGGAAAATCTGTGTATAGAGACGGGTTGGCTACGCTATCCGACGCGATTGTTTCGAGGACTTTCTAGAGTTCTTCCAAGGGACGAATCTGGTCCCGGTGATCCCGTCTCGTTCAAGGAGCCTTGGAAGTGCGTTCTTTTCCTTTAGGTTGAAAATGTAACACTCGCACCCATTCTTGGCAAGCTGCAGAGCCTGTCTAACCTTCTCTCCCATACCGCCAGTCGCATCACTCGAAGGGCCTCGTGACGCACGCAGTACCGAAGGGAAGTTTTCGGAGGTAACTTCTGGAATGAGAACAGCATTTGGGAAAATCTTCGGATTCTCTGAGTATACCCCGTCGACATCGCACCCCAGCAACACTCGAGAAGCTCCCAGTCTAAGTCCAACTAGAGAAGCGATCCGATCCCCAGAGAGAACTCCGATCCCTCGCGACTCGTCGAACACCAGGTCCCCATGCAACAACGGAAGGAGCCCAACACGCAGCGCCTTTCGTATTGGGTCCAACAGGACTCTTTTCACCGTCCCCTGATCAAAGGCGACGAAACTCATCGGATGAAAAGGAACGGGCAGCTTATTTCGTAACAGCAGTGATGCGCAAATTATCCTCGTGAGCTGGCTCAAGTAGAACTCCGTCTCTGCGATGGAGCGAAGTTGAGATCGACCACGGAGTCCCCGACTTATGTCCGATCGTGTGACGAAGGGGTGAGCGTAGGAACCACCGCCATGAATCAGAATGAGGGGAAGATTGTAGTCTCTAAGTTGATCGGCAATACGTTGAATCGCGGGAATGTCTGGAGTGCACTCTCTACCCTTGTCGGTAATTGCCGACCCTCCTAGCTTCAGGATGGTAAGCTGGTCCATTCGCTGCATCCCGGGCAAAGCTTGCTTTTAGCCGCTTCGGGGTGACTTTCATGATGGTTCGAAGGTAACACCCGACTTATGATTAGCACTAGTGCTGATTTGACCCGGAAGTCATTGTTGAACATCAACGATTCCTCGAATGCTACGCTGCTGGAAGTCATTGAAGAACGAATAATTAGTTCATTGGGCGACAAGCCAAACAGTTCAATCAGCGAAATCGCAAAGGATCTAAGAGTGAATAGATCAACAGCGTCGAAATACTTGCATGTTCTCCGCGCAAAAAAGAAGGTCGCATTTCGACAAGTAGGACCCGTCAAGCTTTGGTCGTTGGAGGAACAGTAAATGGAAGTTAGACGAGCAGTCGCCCCAAGTATCCAAGAATCAGACGATCGAGTCCCCACCGGCGTCCCTAGTCTGGACAAGATAATAGAAGGCGGGCTTCGAAGAGGCGACTGCATTATCGTTGCTGGCCAGCCAGGAACCGGCAAGACTACCCTAGGATTGCAATTCCTGTACCATGGAGCCACCCGATGCGGGGAAAACGGAGTTTACGCATCTGTCATAGAGAGCGGTGAGAAGCTGAAACGGAACGGTTTGAGGTTCGGATGGGACCTTAACCGGCTCGAATCAGAAAACAAACTGCGCCTCGTCTCTCTTCAATCCACTATGAAAGCTGGGGTCAGCACGGCTCTTGAAACGGTTCTGGAAGCCTTGCACAGCATGAATGCAAAGAGGCTTGTATTCGATTCTCTCTCCGCACTCATGACAGCCTTCGAGAGTAATGCCGAAGCCCGAAGCTTCCTTCACATAATGGTGAAATTCCTAGAGGCCGCCAACTGCACAACGATGATGATAAGCGAGGTCCCTTGGGGAAAGCAACAGCTCGGGACTAACTTCGAAGAGTTTCTAGGCGACGGTCTCGTAATTTTGGATGCAAGTTTTGACAACTCGAGGGTCCGGCGAAGAGTCTACATTCCCAAGATGAGAGGGACTGAACACAGACTAGAAGGATATGACTACTACATAACAAGAGACGGGTTCTCTTTGGCGCCAACTCCGATTCCGCCTGACAAAATACGATAGGCCAAAGATAACCAATCATCGCTGCAGCGATTTTTGTGGTCTTGCCAGAACTGTCGCGGAGAGTCTAATGCCCCCTCTTAGGAGCGACCTTCTTGAGAAGCTGATCGGGTCGGAAACCAAAGCCGAATTGTTGATGTACTTCCATGACAATCCCGACTCGACTGATACGATAGAAGGTATCGCCGCTAAGATTCGGCGCAGTCCAAAGGAAATCGAGCGTGATGTCTCAGATCTCGTCGAGCTAGGCTTACTTCAAGAGGTGCGAGTCATCTCCTTCAGCAAAGACAGAGACCAGGAGTTACAGAAAGAGATCTCGCAACGACTTGTGTCAGCCGGTTCGTTCGAGGAGACATCAGCGTCCCCGAATAAAGACCTGACGGGAGTCGGGATGGTTGATTCACTCTTACCGGATGGCTATCCTTCATCATCCGTGGTACTTGTCATGGGCGATCCCGCAACAGGGAAAACGACCCTACTGATCCAGCTTGTTACAGAGGCCTTGAAGAAGGGCAGAAACGTTGTCTATGCAGCCTTAGATGATTTTCCAGACAGCATCAGAGAGTCTATGAAACTAATCGGAGTTAATCCGAGAGACTACGAAGTTGAAGGCAGGAGAAGGCTCGTCTTCATAGACTGTTACTCGTTCCTCGTGGGCGTAAAGAGTCAGGAACAATATAGCGAAGATCCTCAACGCTTATCCGACCTCAGCATAGTGGTAACAAAAGCTCTGTCAGAAGCTCGCGACTCGGGCAATGTCCTGCTCGCGATGGACTCGCTAACTACTCTCCTTCAAAGAAGCGGAGTCAGGCCCTCATTCGATTTTCTCCACACTTTGATCGCAAAGATAAGGAGCAATCGAGCTAGCTGTGTGACGTCACTCTCGAGGAAAGCATTTCATCCCGCCATTATCGCTGCAATACAAGACAAGGTCGATGGCGTAATTGAGATGAAGGTGGAAGATACGAAGGATGGGTTAGCGCGTTTCATCAGGATCTCGAAAATGAAAGGTGCCCAGCACATAACCACGTGGACGCCTTACAACCGAGACTCCTCGATGGGTCTGATAATTCCTTATGAAGAAGCCCGCGTGAAGAAGTCAGTTTGATCAGGTTATAGAACGCTTTCGCGCGGGAAGACCTCGATTCCGGTATCGGTTATTCGGTACGGCCTGGGCTGGTTGTCTAAGGGAGTTTTGCGCATTTTCTCAACTTGGATTACCCGCAGTAGCGATTTTCCGACCTGCAGTTGTTGGAGTAGTATGACTCCGTGAGCGAGATACTCTTCGTAGTCGATGCTCCTCTCGAAACCCGGCCTTCGAAGCTCAGTTGTAATCAAACATGTTGCGCCAGTGTCGGCTAGCGCCTCCATAAGTTCGACCAAGGCGTTTCGCTGCGCTGCCACGCCTTCGTATTGAAAAACCAATGTCGTTACCGGGTCGACAACTATTCTCTTGGCCCCAATCTCCCGAACACTCGTCTTTATCATCTCGATCAATGTTGCCATAGAGAACTCCTTTCGGCCGACAGTCAGTTTTCCAACCTTAATCTCGGCAGGAAGATATCTGATCGGCGAAGCTTCTAAGAAGATTAGCTTCTTGTTATTCTCAAGATCTTCGAAATCCCAACCAAAGTCAAGCATTTCCTCGAATACATGTTGTTTGTTTTCGTCGAGACTGACATAGACTCCACTTTCCTCGTAGTCCAAGATTCCATTGACGAGATACTGAGAGGATAGTATGGTCTTGCCCGTTCCAGGGCCCCCGGAAAGCAAAATGGTTCTGCTCTTAGGCAATCCTCCAGTGAGCAACTTGTCTAGGCCCGGGATTCCAGTAGGAGTTCTAGAACTAGCGTTCGGAGTGCCCGGAGCGTCAGCCATAAGTCTTCGAAACGGGTTGAACCGACTTGCAAACCATATTCGTTCTGATACGTCCAACGTCTCGAACAAGATACAACTTCCGAATATCCGGCTGAACGCGTCTCGCCTACGAATAACCTGAGGTGCCTCAGGGGTTAGGTCAAGACGAATTGACGTCCAAAGATAGGCTTACTCTATACCAGGATCAGGGGGTTCAACTTCTTCTAAATAGGTTTGTCAAAGGGGAAATTGTCGAACTCGTACCAAGCTTCGATCTGAGCCAAACAGCGAGGTATCCTGAAGTGGAAGAGGTCGTTGATGGTGATACGACCGCGGCGAAGCAGCTCGTCGAGAAGCTTTGGGACGTGGGAATATTCAAACGCAAATTCCATGAAAAGACCCTTGTTTGTCCCAGCTGTCTGTCTGCAAATGTCAGCAATGATTATGTTTGTCCCAACTGTAACTCCATCGATATAGAACGCAAGACTCTCCTTGAGCACACGGCATGCGGGACAATAGATAGCGTTGACAACTTTCTAGTCGAAGGTAGCTTATACTGCCCCAAGTGTAACAAGGAACTGATCGAAGCTGGTGTGGACTACCAGAAGCTTGGAGCCTGGTTTCAGTGCTCTCAATGTGGCAAGAGG
>VBBD01000064.1 GCA_005882895.1 Candidatus Bathyarchaeota archaeon
GGCGTTTGCAATGGTCAAAACCCGTTACAGTGCTATAGAAGCGTCCACGGGTCTGACCCGGTTTCGTAGAAAGATGGCTACCCTCCCGGAAGGTGCCCAGGCCCTGCCTAATCCTATCGGAACCGCACCAGGGGTCATAATCAGGGTTGGAGCTACAAGGCTAGTCTCGCTTCCAGGGGTTCCTTCTGAGATGAAAGCGATCTTCACCGGGTCCGTCATTCCGATGCTTAGAGCGTCAAAGGGCCAGGCTCCCGAAGAGGTGTCCATTGGGCTGGTCGGAATTATCGAGTCAGCGCTCGCGCCCGCTCTAGACCGTACCCGCAAGGCGTTTCCAGGACTCTATTTCAAATCCCATCCGCGCGGACGCGAGGGAGGAATCCGGAGCCTCATCCAACTCCACGTCTACAGCGTGGACCCTAATTCTCGGGCAAAGCTTGACAACGCCATAGCCTACCTCCTCCGCGAACTGTCCAAGTCAACCCTGTCGCGCCTGAAAGGTCAGAAAAAACCCGACAAGACAACCCATGAATCCTAACTTTTTCTGTTCTTGTAACAATTCTTTTTTGTAACTTTTCTCTTCTCGCAACTATTCTTTTTTCTGCTAACTAATATGCGACCCCCCGGGGTGGTCGATTTTCCCGCGCCCCGCCCTTCGTGAAACGCCGAGTCTCTCACGTTCAGCCATTATTTCTAGGCCATCCTTCCTTCGTGCCCTGATACGTCTTCGCCTTCAGCTTCCGGTTGATACCTCCCAGGAGAAGCCTGTTGCGAACCCCGGTCCCTCCATGTAGCCTGCCAGCGCCCGTGCCAGCGAAGCCCGGTGTCCAAACCCGACAACCGCCAATACCTGCCCGGTCGTCGAGTCCATCACACGTTTCAAACGGCCAATCATATACTCCTCACGCGTATCAATCAATATCCTGCTCAAAACCGGGTATCTCTTCCGGAAAGCACCGATCTGCGAGTCCATATCCTCGGTCACCTTCGACCAGTTTATCCTGCTGAACGGCAGGACCACAAGGCTGGCCAGCCCGTCCACCACCAGCTTCGCCTTCTCCTTCCTAGGCAGCTTCCTCAACGCCGCACCCGTACTCGTTATAGGCAGATCAATGAACTCTACCCTCGACCCCACAAGCCTAGCCGCCTTCGCAGCCTCCAACATCTCCGTCCCAGGCGCAGACCCAGTCAAATGGCCAGCGAACTTCTCCAACAACCGATCATGGACAAGCGATTCCCAACCCGTTCCAGCCGCCAGCTACCCTCCTCGTGGATATTGGCCAGTTGAACGTCTATAAGGCGGCTTCCCCAATCCAAGATCCGAACCCGTCAGTTAGCAAACGGGGATCCAGCTATGACCAATCTCGACACGCTCGCCGACGAGCGCCAGCGAATCAAAACCGACGAAAAGAAACTCCTAGGAGCACTCGCTGAGGCAAGAAGCAAGCTCGACAAGACCCGCACAGAACTACAAGAGAGCCGGAAAACCCGCGACGAGCTCAACGAGACAGTCAGAGCCCTCAAGAAAACCCGCGACAATCTCCGCGATAAGGCCAGACAGAACATCACAAAGTTCAAGACTCTCCAAAAAACCGCCCCCAAACTGCTCCAATCCGTAACCGCAGAACATGAACTGCAACAGCTCGAGTGGCAGGTACAGTCCGCCCCATTAGGCAAAGAGGAAGAGAAGCGTTTGATGATGAAGATCCGAGCCCTTGAGATCCAAGTGACAGCGTCCAAGAAGATCCTACGACTGCGAGACGAGGTCGCCAAAGACAACGAGGAAGCAGACGCGCTCCACGCCAAGGTCCAGGAGCTAGCAGAGGAAAGCCAGAAACATCACGAAGAGATCGTAATACTCTCAGAACGTTTCGAAGCACTCAAGATAAAACAGGAAGATGTCAGAAAATCCCTAAACCAGCTCCGCGGAGAATACAAAGACACCGACGAAAAATACCAGGTAGTCAGAAAATCGATCGATCTAGCTGATAAGATGAACCAGCGGCAAAAAGAAGAAACCCACAAACAGAACCTGAAGGAGGCAGCGAAGAAAAAGCTCAGCCAGGGCGAGAAGCTCTCGCTGCACGAGCTCGGCGCGCTCTACGAGGAAGAAGAATGAAACCGCGCATCGCCATCATCGGCGGCTCAGGAGTCAAATCCATAATCAGAGGCGAAGAAAAGATCATAGGAACACCTTACGGTCCAACCCCAACCCTGACCATTGGACAAGTCAAGGGACGAGAAGCAATCTATCTACCACGACACGGCGAACAACACACATCTCCACCCCACAAGGTAAACTATCGAGCCAACATCTGGGGACTGAAGAGTCTTGGCGTCGAACGGATAATCGCAACAAACGCCGTCGGCGCCATAGACACCTCCCTAGCGCCGGGCGAGATCGTCATACCCTCAGATCTAATCGACTTCACGAAATCGCGAAGAGGAACCTTCTACGACGACTCACCGGTAACCCATGTAGACGTATCCGAGCCATACTGCCCAACACTGAGAAACGCGATAGCCACCGCCGGCTCGGACAACAAGAAAAACCTCCGAAACGATGTTGTGATGGCCTGCACCGAAGGGCCTAGATACGAGACGCCGGCAGAGATCCGGATGCTCAAGACCCTCGGCGGCGGAATCGTAGGAATGACAGGTGCCCCCGAAGCCTTCCTAGCAAGAGAACAGGAAATCTGCTACGCATCCATCAGCTTCGTTTCAAACATGGCAGCAGGGCTCCAGAGAACTCTCTCCGCAAAGGAGGTGGAAGAGAAGGGAAGAGAAACTGGTCAGATTCTGAACAAGATTCTCATAGAAGCTATAGGCAAGATACCTGACGGCAGGGAGGGCTGCTCATGCGGAAGAGCGCTCGCCCAAGCCCAGCTGAACAAACCGGAGGTCAAAGAACAAACCTGTTAGACAGCCTACTCAGAATCGCCGGAGTATACACCGCCTATGAAAAATGGCTAACTCAACAGGTCAAAGGAAGGCCACTGCCCGAACACATCGGAATAATTCTAGACGGCAACAGGAGATGGGCGGAGGAAAACGCTCTCCGACCCAACGACGGGCATATCATTGGCGCCAAAGTAGGAGAAGAAGTACTGGACTGGTGTCTTGAATACGGGATCAAGACCCTGACCCTCTACACGTTCTCGACCGAGAACTTCGACCGGCCAGCCGAAGAGGTCAACGCGGTCCTCAAACTCGTTGAGGAAGAAGCACGAAAACTCGGCAGAGACAAGCGTCTCCACACCCAGAAAGTCAGAGTGAAAGCCCTAGGCAGGACAGACCTGCTCCCGGAGAGCCTTCAGGACGCGCTGAAGAAGCTGGAGGACGAGACAGACCAGTACTCGGGACACTTCTTAAACATCGCAATCGCATACACTGGACGAGCAGAGATCGTCGACGCTACAAAGAAGATCGTCGACGACGTCTACCAAGGACACCTGAGACCTCAAGATATCGACGAGGGAATATTCCACAAATACCTCTACACGGCACACCTTCCCAACCCGAACCCGGACCTAGTCATACGGACATCGGGCGAAGAACGGCTGAGCGGTTTCCTCCTGTGGCAGTCTGCGTATAGCGAGCTTGTCTTCGTGGACGTCTACTGGCCCGAGTTTCGAAGAATCGATTTCTTAAGGGCCATCAGACTCTACCAGAGGCGCTACAGAAGATTCGGCCGATGAGAACACGCCACGATTCCGAGTGAGAGTCCAGGGCCCTAGCCTTGGTGTTCATCAAGAGAATCGACATCCGTGGATTCAAGACCTTCAACAAGAAGGTGTCCATCAACCTCGGAACCGGATTCACAGTCATAACCGGACCCAACGGATCCGGCAAATCCAACATACTAGACAGCCTCAAGTTCGCGCTCGGCGAACTAAGCCCTAGAGAACTCCGAGGCAGAAGCCTATCCGACCTAGTCCACAAGTCGCAGGGTGAGGGAGCCCGTTCCGCCTATGTGGCTGTGCAGTTCGACAACAGTGACCGAAAACTACCAGTAGACTCTGGCCTAGTAACAATATCCAGAGAGTTCTCGAAGGGCGGAGAGGGAATTTACCGCCTCAACGGACGACGCCTCTCCAGAAAACAAGTCCAGGACATTATGAGCTCAGCAGACATCCAAGTCACCGGATTCAACCTCATCTCACAACACGCCGTCACCCGGCTCGCAGAAATCAGTACTGAAGAACGAAGAAAGATTCTGGAAAGCCTAATCGGAATCGGAACCTTCGAGACCAAAAAAGCCGAAGCAAGAGTGCAATTGCAAGAAGCAGATCTCAACCTCAAAGTCGCATCTGCAAGAGTTGACGAGGTAAGACAAAGGATAGAACAGCTGGAAAGAGAGAGAAACGACCTCCTCCGATCCAACCTTCTCAAGACCGAAATAAATAGCCAACAAGCCCGCATCATCTCCGCCCAGATCCTAGCACTCGAAAACCGGCATCAGGAAATGATGCAGACCTTAGAGCAGGAACAGCTCAAGCTCGATCAAGTGAGACGTGAAAGAGAAGACCTGACACAGCAGAGAGCGAAGATCGAGGAGGAACGACGCCGCTTCGAAGAGAAGACAGTCACCCAAGGAAACCAAGAGCTCTTCGACCTTGAAAGACGCATCGCAGAAGCTAGCAAGGGCGTCGTGGAAGCAAAGTCCGCCGCAGAAACAGCGAAGAATCTAGTTACTACCCGCACAAGACAACGCGAAGCTATCACAAAACAAGCGGAAGAGATGGAAACCTCCATCAAACCATTAGCCAGCTCGATCAAAAGTCTCCAGTCACACAAGAAAATCCTCGAAGACAAGTTAGAAGATTCCACGTCCAAGGTCGGAAAAATAACCCAAAAACTCACAGCCGCTAGAGCGTCCCTCGACCAAGACACCAAGAAGCTGAGAGACGTCCAGGACGAGATCGACGGTCTGGGAAAAGAACTCGCAAACCTCGCCGCCCAAAGCAAAGGCAGTTCGACAAAGCTCGACCTAACGGCCAGCCACCTTCAAACCCTCGAAGCCCGCCAGAAAGAGTTCGCCCAGCTCTCAGAAGAACTGAAGAGCAGAATCCGCGAAATGGAGAAACTTCAGAAGGAAGAAGAAAAACGGCTTGAATCAATCGAACAGAAAACCAAGGAGTATGGCGAACTCAAGGATCAGCGCAGAAAAGAGATCGACGAAGCCCTCGACATCGCAAAGAAAGCACGAGTCACCGTCGTCGAATTCAACACTCAAAAGACCCTCGCAGACAACATGGGGGCCGAAGACAAAGCCATCGAGAGGATCGAAGAGATGGCTGATGAAGGCGCTCTGAAAGGCGTCTACGGACGTCTAGAAGACTTGGTCAAGTTTCCCGAAGAATACCGTAAGGCCATTCAGGCGGCCAGCGCCGGCTGGATGAAAGCGCTAGTTGTGAAAAACCTAGAAGTAGCAATACGCTGCGTCGAAAGCCTGAAACGAACAAAACTCGGACGAGTCAAGATAGTTCCCCTAGAAGACCTTGAACTTTCAGATCAAGAGCTCGACATTGACACCGCATCCGGAATAATTGGTCCACTATCGAAAGTAATACGGTCCGACAAGTCCATTACTCCCGCTGTCCAATTCGTATTCGGCGATACCATACTCGCCACAACACAGAGAGCCGCCTTCCTGACAGCGTCCAAGGGACAAAGATGCGTCGTGACCAGCGGAGACCTCTACGAGCCGGGAGGAGGCCTCGAGAGCGGTTACTACAGAGCCCCCCTTGAGATCTCAAGCTTGGTTCCTCGATCTACCGCACTTGAGAGCCTTGAGAAAAC
>VBBD01000075.1 GCA_005882895.1 Candidatus Bathyarchaeota archaeon
TGAATATCTCGCCCTAATCACCTATCTCCCAAGGAAACGCTACTGGTCCATCTTCAGTTTCATTCGGCAGAGCAACGCGGTTCAGAAGCAACTGAAAGGCTCGCGAGGACTCATAGGATACTCTCTCAGAGCCCAACTCCTCGGCAAGAAAGCCTGGACCGTCTCAGTCTGGGAAGATGAGCGCGCTCTCATCGAATTCGTGGGGAAGTCGCCTCACGTTGATACCATGAAGAATGTCGGCCTGGGCGCAGAAAGGAAGTTTGTGAGATGGAAGCTCTTGGGCTCTGATATTCCTCCGAAATGGGAGGACGCGCTCGCCCACCTTTCGTAATGAGCGTTCAGGGCCCTCTACGGCTCGTCAAAGATACCAGAATAGCTTTCATTCAGCAGTCCGCACATCCAGTCCTTAATGGTTCGAAGACTGTTTCGCCGCAGTGTTCGCAGACGAGAATTTTTCCGATGAACTCGTCGTCAGAACGATACATTGTTTCATGAGTCGTATTTGTGCTGCACGTTCGACAGAACAGTTGAGGCTCGAGACCACGATCCATGAACCTTGGTTATCATTGCTCACGAGGTTAAACAAGAGAGTGCAGAAAATCTAATGCCCGGTTGGTCATGCTCGGGAGCATAACGGTTAGAGCGGGATTTCTGTTCCATTGACGAAGAGCTTGTCAGTAACTTTAATGGCCTTCACGATAGTTGCATGCATGGGACATCCCTTGTGAGTCCGCCTCGTCACTTCAACGACCTTCTCAACCGAGTCTTTCGTGGTTACCTTGGTCTCGATGATCATGTCCTTGAACGATGGTTCCGCTCCGCCAATCCCGTATTGTCCTCGCCGGTCCCAGTGTCCCCTTACCAGGGTTTCCAGCGAGTCGAACTGAAGGTCGAGGAGTGTTGCGTGACGGGTGAACATCACGTTCTCACAGAACCCTATGGCCGCCGTGAAAAATTCGAGTGGTGTTGGGGCCTTATCTGTCCCGCCGACTGGGAGTGGTTCATCGCACGCTAGGGTGAACTTCCCAGCTTTCGCTTCTTGGTACTGTTGACCGATCAGTCTTACGTCGGCCCTCGTTGTCCCAAGTGTCTGGCCAGGCTCTGTGGCCTCTCCCATCTTGCGAATAATGTCTTCGACTATGCCGCGAAAATTCATGGTTTGCTCCATGTGAGTTCCAGGGCCACTTGTAGTAATTAGCTGTTGAACCTGTTCAGCCTTGAACAGGGAAAGTTTGCATATTACTCGATCATGCCGGCGAAACCTCTGTGAGTTCGGAAGCAAGAGAACGTAGGCTTGTGGTTTCTCGCTTCCGTTCGAAGCCCCAGAGAAAAACTAGTATTCCTAGACCGATGAACACGAATCCTATCTGCCAGTTTTCGGAGGCGAAGAAGATCGCGGAAAAGGCTCCGAGGAACACTCCGATTTGAGTGCCCCTTTCTCTCCAGCCTATGTTGATCACCTCCTTCTCAATATGCTTCCTACCCCTCGAGAGCAGTGTTGCGAGGATGATGAATGCGATCGCTGCAACAAAGAAGATCTCGGTGATATTGGAGGTGTAATCGCCAAAGGTCAGAAGCAAGCCCACTTCGTCCCCGATCAACCCTGCTCCAAGACCGAAGACTATCGCCAGGTTGCGGCCCAGCCACACGTTGCTGAGAGCGATTCCAATCCAGCCAGCAGCAATAACCATTGCCAGGCCATACCAGAAGTGATGGAAATGGATTCCATTCTGGACAACGACGACCCTAGGGTTCAAGGTCGCGAAAAGCCTGGCGCCAAGGAAGCCCGCGACGAAAGCCACGGTTCCATAGAAGGCCAGCCCATGCCTGAAGATGGTTCGTCGGACTTCTTGCACCATGTGGTGGAATACGAGAAACTCTGAAAATAAGGATGGCGGAAGACGTGAGAGATGACTTCTAGCGGCCCTGTAGAATTCCGCCTTGTTCCCTGAACTTTTGAGCGCCGGGACCTGCGAAGACGTAGATTCCCAAACGCCTATACTTCTTCCGTATCCAACCATCTACAGAGTCAAACCACTTCCTAAACTCTGCAGGTTTCAGATCTAGATCCTGCCGTTCGCTGTCAATATAGTTCATGTCCGCTTGCATCCCGCCCGGCAGCATGATTTGTGACACGGTCCAGGAGCGCCAGAACTCGATAACAGGCGACTGAAACCCGTCAACCACACAGTAATCCTTCTCCGGGACCTGTTCTGCAACCAGGGGAAGCCCAACCCCGGTATTCTGCAGCCAAAACCTCCTAGTCGACTCGTCCTGTGACGGTTCAGGAAGACCGTACATAGGCGTAAAATCGGAACTGGGCGAGGTAGCAGGCAGAATCAGCAGGTTGCCTAGAGACCTCACATATTCCAAGAACTCATCCTCATCCTCCTTGGACATGTAGAAAACCAGAAGCTTAGGCAAGGATCAGGGTCGCTCCTCGATAGGCCTTCCCGCCTTTAGGTCTCTCCGGGGACTAGCGTTTGATGGCAAAGGTATCAACGAGCCCGTCCCCCCCGGGGCGAAGTCTCCTAGCAAGCCTCAGACTATTCCGATTGTTTTTCGTCGAAGCCAAAGGTATGATAGCTCGGGATCGAATGTTCTATCCAGGGACTGACGTGTGGACAATTTTCGCTCGTGACGGTACCTGTGGTCGGGGTGTTCAAAACTCTTGATTCATATCCCATGGAACCTATAGGGCTCGATGGGAAAAAGCATGAAAGCAAAAATCCTCGCTCTGCTAGCGATCACATTAGTCGCTGCAGCATCGCCAGCACTAATAGTACTAGCGTCAGGCGCAAGCCAAGGAGCCGCTCACGCTAACCATACTCCTGGAACAGCGCAATGCACCTTCACCCATCCAATCTCACTTCCCAGCCAAGCATCAGACAACGCCAGAGACGCGCTTGCTGACCGGTCATCTCACTGTCCCCCAACACACCCTACACCGTAACCGTCTGCAACAAATCTTCCATAGCTTGACCGATCTCTTTCCCACACTTTTTCCTTTCGACCCTCCACGTAGATAGATAGGACCCTAGCTAGTGCGCTCTCTGAGGCGGCCGCGGCGTATTTCCTCCTAGGGGCTTGCGGACGGGGGCTCTTCTTTCTTGTCGAATCTAACTCTTCTCAGTCGGTTGGGACCCCACCATGCTCTCGGGCCCAGCACTGACATGATTGCCGGCACGAGATAGGTGCGCACAACCATCGCGTCCAGCACGACCGCCAGAGCGATCGCGAAGCCGAAGCCTTCTAGAAGACGATTAGACGACAACAATAGCGAGCCTAGTGCGCCAGCGAGGATTAGGGCTAGAGCCGTGATGATTCCACCGGTTCGGTCGACAGCGTCGACCACGGCCTGGCGAGTCTCCTTTCCCTTCTGAGCTTCTTCCCTGATACGTGTTAGGATGAAGATGTTGTAGTCCATTCCAATTCCATAGAGGAGTAGAAAGAGAATTAGGGGGATGATGAAGAGGACCCCTGATTGCAGTACGTTGTTGAAGAAGAGGAGAGTGGCCGCATACGCCCAAGTTATGCTCAATCCAATCGAGAGAATCCCAGTTATCGCAAGCGGATACGATCCTAGTACTACCAGCAACACCACGAATATGGCCGCGACCGTCAGCACTCTCATCGTGTTGAACTGGTTGACAGTTTCATTGGCAAAATCCAGGGTTGACGCGGAAGCACCCCCAACCAGTATCGTGTCCTGAGCGAGTGAGGCATCCGAGCTCTGAAGGCTCGTAACCAAGCTCCGGATCTGAACAATGGTGTTGAGAGAGTTTTGCGTGAACGGCTCGTCGCCGAATAGAACCACCACCATAGCAGTCCGATTATCCTGTCCGATACTGCCGAGGATCGCCTGCCTCTGTTGAGGCGTCAGACCTGTCATGTTAGTCGCGTCCACATTGACACCGTTAGGACGCGTAGGTCCCGTGACCTCCTTCACGTTAGACAATCGAGTAATATTCTGGCTCAGTTTCTCCAGGTTAGCCTGTGCGCCCCTCGTAAGATTCCCGTTCGTGAGAATCGTTCCAGGAAACTGCACGAGCACTTGAGTTGGCCCTATCTGACCCGCGCCAAAGCTCTGTTCCAACATGGTGAGACCGTGGACACTCTCGGCATTGGCGAGACCCGCCGCAAAATCGTACGAGGTAGCTCCAGTGAGTGATATGTAGATGGCAGGGATGGATATGAGCACTGTCAGTCCCAAGACGAGGGCTGGTCGCCTGACGCTGAAGCCTGCAGCCCGTCGGAAATATCCCGGCCTCTCAGCCCTCTTCTTCCGCGCCCGAACCGCAAAGCTCTCGAATCTCTTACCAGATCTAGGCCAGAATATTCTGTCCCCAGCGATCAGGATGAACGACGGAATCAGTGTGAGACTTACTAGAAGGGCGATTAGGACGCCGAAGCCCAGGCCGACTCCGATGGATTGTAACAGTGTGAAGCTGCTTATCGTCATGGCACCGAAGGCGATGATGACTGTCGTCGCGCTAGTAGCAATGCTCTCTCCAGACCAGGTGACGGATGTCTGGACGGCCTGGGCTTTGTCGTGGCCCTCGACCCGTTCTTCCCGGTAGCGGGCCATTAAGAAGATGGAATAATCAGTTCCCACTCCCAGCATTATGGTGAACAGGAACGTCGTGGTCGTGTCCTGTACGGGAAGGATGTATTTGCCGATGAGGTAGAGCCCTCCTTCTGTGATCAACAGCGCTAATCCGACGATGGTCAGAGGGACGAACGGCGTGGCGATTGCAAAGAAGAATAGTCCCGCCAGAATGAGGATGGCGCCTACAGTGACCGGTTCGATTAGACTGAGGTCATTTTGGCTTCCTAGAGAAGAGTCGGCGGTGGTGGCTAGATCGCCAGTAACATATGTCTGGGAGGGTCCGCCGTCCCTGGACTTCAGTTGAGAGATGATACTCCGAATGATAACTACGTTCTTCAATATTGGGTCGGTGTCCGCGGAGGCGAACGAGCCCGGAGATTTCGAGAAGCTCACTAGTACGATCATGACGTTCTTGTTGGGACTGATGAAGTTCTGGAGAATTGCTTGTGGGATTGATATTGGATAGTTAGAGAGAGTATGGGACCATAAGGTCTGATTGGCCTGATATTGCGCGGCCGCAGGGCTAGAGCCTTGTTGCAGGTAGTAAACCGTGAGGTATGCTCTCTCTATGCTGTAGACAGATGTGACGTTGTCGATACTATTCAGAGTTCCTGGCACTAGAAGCTGTTTTTCCAGATCGAGAGTGAATCGCTTGGTCGCATTATCAGTAACATCATTTCCCTGGAGGAGAATTATGGCGCTGGTGTTGGCCTGCGGATGGGGAAACGCTTGAGCCATAAGGTTCTGAGCCTTCGCAGACTCAGAAGTCCCGGATTGCCCACCACTAGTGTTTGAGGTGACAACCTGAGAGAGTTGCTGAGAAAGGGGAAAACTTGCTACAAGGAGTAGAATCCAAAAGACAATGATTAGCTTGTATCTTCTACCTACGAAGGAGCCGATTCTCGCGAACACTGGAACACGAGGACCAGAGGTCTTAGCGACTCCAAGCCTCTTCGAAACTAGGTATGCAGCTCCAGAGGCGAGTACGAGGAGGCCGACTGTAGTTACGACTGTCGCGCCAAGATTATTGGAGATGTACTGGCGGAGGTAGAAGTTGTTCTGATAGTTCAGGATTAGAGCCGTGAGTTCGCCGAGAGATATTACAAGCAGGAATACGAGGATTCCAATCCAACGAGCTTGGGAAGAACCGGTCTTGCTCATCACGCGCACTCATTGCCGTAGAGATGCCAAGCTCAATTTCTGGACTATTTACGCGTGATCTACAAAATACCTGTCCACCCACCAACAGCGCAAGATGCTAGAATGTTGAAATGGTGAAGTCTCAAGAGGTAAGCTTGCAGTCTTGCCCCTTAAGAGAAACACTGAAGGAGTTACCACTACAGCTCACTCTGTAATGGTCCGCGCCGAACATCCGAACTGGGCTGTCTACTCTGGACTTGTCTTCACGATGTTCGTCTGGGGACTCGCATGGCCAGTTGGAAGACTCCTCGCAACGAATCTCCCACCAGTCTCTATCGCCGCGATAAGATACGCGATCGTCGTCCCCGTGCTATTCGCCATCCTCTGGTTCAGAGAAGGGTCTTTCAAAATCGAACGATCATGGATACCAACACTAGTTGCAATAGGTGTTCTCAACACAACTCTTTACCAGATTTTCTTCCTCTACGGCGTCAAATACGCAGCGGCCAGCGATGACTCTCTCGTCATTGGAATAGGACCAGTACTCATAGCAGTCATGGCGAGCTTTGTTCTGAAGGAGCGACTTACAGGGACCAAGATTCTCGGCTTCGTTTCCGGGCTAGCGGGAATCATTACGATCTCCATACTTTCTCCGAACACTCAGGTTCTCAACAGACCGCTAGGCGTGACCCTCGTCTTCGGCGGCGCAACCGCATATGCCCTATACACGGTCATCCTGAGAAGATTCATTGCGGCGAACCGCGCAAACAATCATGGATTTCAACAGTCATCGCTCTCGATCCTGTCATGGATCAGCCTTTTCGGCTGGTTCTTTCTGATCCCCTTCTCGCTCCTTGAAGCACCTTGGACTTACAGTTGGGACCCGGGCTCATGGCTCGGAATCATCTACCTCGCCATCCTATCCACTGTAGTCGGATACTTCCTCTACATAGAAGGTGTCTCGAAGATCGGAGCCGGCAGATCAGGAATCTTCGGCAACCTCGTACCAGTCTTCGGTGTGCTAACTTCCTTCCTTCTGCTCGGTGAAAACCTCAGCCCGTGGACCGCGGTCAGCTTCCTACTAATCCTCGCAGGGGTACTTCTTGTCAATAAGTCTAGGAAAAGTCCACATTCACTGAGACCTCTCCCTGAGGGTGCCGTGAACTCATCTGGACACGTAGATTTGTAGCAAGGTATATTTGGTATACATGTATACAGATTCGCGAGTTCACATGGGGACCACCGTAAGAGTTCGAGACGAGGACAAGGAGAAGCTGGAGCGGCTCCGAGCGATGGTCACGTTGTCCTCAGGTAAGAAGGTAACCCAAGAGCAGCTCTTAGGTACGCTCCTTGACCATGCTCTTTCGCGGGGGGAGAGCTTCGTAACGGAGACTTTCGGACCGAAGCTGCCACTCTCTGACAAGGACTTCACCAAGATTATGGGGTTAATCTCTGACTGGGGCGTGGTGACAAGTTCGCAGGACATAGACCGGATTCTGTATGGTTCGACGAGCACTGAGCATCGGAAGAAATGAGCATCTTTATCGACACTGGCATCTTTGTAGCCTTCGTCAACATGAAAGATCGCGACCACGCAAGGGCAGTCGTGCTCGTGGATGAGCTTAGGAAGGCCGTGTACGGGATTCCGTACACTTCGGATTACGTGTTAGACGAAGCTGTCACAGTCGCGTTGTTGAGGACAAGAAGGCTCGAATCTGGTATTAGCGCAGGATCGTTGATACTGGGTTCGAAGGAAGCGAGTATTCCTCCGCTAGCTCGTCTTCTGAGGGTGGATGAACAGACGTTTCATGAGGCTTGGAAGAATTTCCGTGCTGGCCGCAAACCCGGGCTAAGTTTCACGGATTATGCTTCGCTCGGGCTAGCTCGCACCTATGCGGGAGGAATGATCATGAGTTTTGACGATGGATTTGACGGCTTGGCGACAAGGATACACTAGAGGGGCACCAGTTCATCTTTGGGCCTAGACCTTTCAACGTCGTCGCGGAATGCTGAGAAGCGTCTCTGGATCGCCCTCATTATATCCTCAGTAATTGCAATAGTCGAGTTCGTCGGGGGCTTTCTAGGCCAGAGCCTCGCTCTGGTCAGCGACTCGGGCCACGTGTTGACAGACGTTCTAGCCGTTGGAGTGGGCATCCTCACTCTGAGATTGGGACGGAAGCCTCATACCGCAAGACGGACCTTCGGGTATCATAGAGCCGAGATTTTCGCGGCCCTGATCAACGGCTCGGTCTTGATAGGAGCTGCATTTCTGATAATTTTCGACGCTTACCTGAGGCTTCGTCAGCCTCCAACAGTCCAGGGATCATTCGTCCTGGCAATAGCCTCAATCGGTCTCCTGGGAAACCTCACTAGCGCGGGGCTGTTGTCCCGGTCTAGAGGGACAAACCTCAATGTGAAAGGAGTGTTCTTTCATACTGTCGGAGACGTTCTCTCGTCTTTAGCCGTGATTGTCAGCAGTCTCATCGTAATATTCGCCGGCTACCAAGGGATCGACCCGCTCGCGGCCGCAATCATCGGTGTCCTGATCATGCGAAGCGCCTATGTCCTCGTCAGAGATTCGACAAATATTCTCCTGGAATCCACCCCCAGACAAATGCAACTGGAGTCAATAGCCAAGACAATCCGTAGCGTCGACGGGGTTAAGGGAGTGCACGATCTCCATGTCTGGACGATCACATCAGGTCTCTACGCCCTCAGCGGGCACATCACCGTAGACACAGAGAGCATCAGTCTAGGCTCAGTCATCGTGGAGAAGATTGAAGCCAAGCTAAAGGAATCTTTCGGGATAGAACACGTTACGCTTCAGGTAGAAAAAGAGACGCTAGAAAATATTCAGGAACACCAAGCGTCTACGATTTGATGAAATCTAGATCGCCCGTCTTAACTACGCTCTGAGCCACGGGCTCTTGGGACGGCTAGCGCGTTTAGCTCGTCAAATGTTATTGCGCCCTCGATTAGGTTCTCGTAGGTTCCTTTCTCAAGCACTTCCCTGGCCGCCCGTTTCAGTAGGCCCATCGCCGCATAAGATGGGCTGGGACCGAAGCTCACGCGAGCGACACCTAGTCTCTGCAGTTCACTAATTGGCGGCAGACCCTTTCTCACCATGACGTTGATTGGAAAGTCCAAGGCTTTCACAAAGCTCGCGATGGGAGCCGCGTCCACAAGACCCATCGGGTAGACACAATCCGCCCCTGCGTCCCTATAGGCGATGGCTCTACGAATTGCCTCTTTGAATCGCTCCTCTTCGCCAGCCTCACCAAATCTCAGCGCGTCGGTCCGAGCATTAATCACGACAGGAGTCCCTGTGGTCTCGCCTAGCTTTCTGATCGCCTTGATATTCTCTATCTGTCTCTCAATCGGGTAGAGTTTCTTCGTGGCATGTGTGAAGTCTTCGATGTTTATTCCGACAGCTCCGGTCTTTAGAATCGCTTTGACTGTCACGAGCACCTCTTTTGTGGTCTTTCCAAAGCCAGCGACAATATCAGCAGAAAGTGGAACGCTCAAGACCCTGGCGATTCTTCCAACAGCCGAGACAAACTCGTCTCTACTGATCACCTCACCGTCAGGATAGCCCAAAGAGACCAACAGGCCCGCGCTGGACGTTGCGATTGCAGGGAACCCTGCATCCTCAAACACGCGCGCACTAGGAACATCCCATCCGTTCGGAAGAATCAAAATCCGCTTCCCGTGGTGAAGCGCACGAAAATCCTCCGCCTTCTCCTTTTGAGATTTCAAGGGCATTTGGGTTCACTGGTTTGTACTACGTTTACTTCGTTTCAATGATTCTCTTGTCTAAGACGAGTTCTCTGGGAACCATCCTCAAAGCTTCCGGGTGTGGGTTCTCCGGGAACAGCTCGGGATGTATTATATGGGCTAGGATCTCAAGCCCGTCGACCACTCGAGGACCCGATCTGCTGAAATACGCAGACGCATTGACCGCAAAGATTCTTGAGGACTGGAACGCCGGGATCTTCTCCCACCCTTGGTACGATTCCAGCACGTGAGCTTCTTCCATGACCTGGTTCGCATCGAACCCACAAGGAGAAAGAACGATAATCTCAGGTTGGTACTCAACCACTTCACCCCATCCGATTCTGTGGGAAGGAATACCGGAACGGCCAAGCCCGTCAACTCCTCCAGCGTAGTCGACCATCTCGGGAATCCAGTGTCCGCCGGCCCATGGAGGCTGGAGCCATTCCATGAAGAAGACCCGCGGCCGACCTTCCACCACTCCTGTTTTCCTCTTCACCCTGGTTATCCTCCTCAGCATCTGTGAAGCTAGTTTCTCGGCCACTGCCTGCGCACCCGTCATCCTGCCAACCAGTAGAATGTTGTCGACGATTTCTTCCAGATTCGATGGTTCCAACGAGACGATCTTGGTGCCCGCGTCCAAGACCCGAGCTGCTTCCCTGACCTTCGTATAGGAAACAGCGCAAACATGGCAGAGTTCCTGTGTCAGAATGAGATCCGGCTTCAACTTCTCCAGAAGTTTTTCGTCAATCTCGTAAATGTCGCCTCCGCGCAGTTCAACTTCTCGGGCAACCTCAAGGCTCCTATGGATCTTCTGGTGAATTGCCGACTTCGTCAAGACCGGTCGATTAGAGGCCTCGGGTGGATAATCGCATTCGTGTGACACTGCGACAACTTGGTCTCCAAGGCCGAGCGCGAATGCAATCTCCGTGGCGCTGGGGAGTAGTGAACAGATTCTCATCTTGTGCTTGCAGCTCGCCTAGATGTCTAGCGAAGGGATATATTTAACGGGCGGGTAACTTTGCCCGCTTCTCCTACCTTGAACAACAGCTTCGATGCGCCACCGGTCTTCAACAGACCGTCAACCAAGGCCATGATTGTAGCAGTTTTCACTGCCCTCTCTCTGGCAACCAACTATGCGCTCATTGGCTTTCAAAATGTCAAACTAATGGACACTCTGGTCTTCATCGTTGCATTCCTCTTCGGCGTTCGGCTTGGAATCGGAGTCGCCGTATCTACTTGGCTCGTCTATGGCCTAGTCAATCCCAATGGAGTAGATGGTCCTATCATCCTATCATTCCTGATTTTGGGAGAATGCTTCTACGCTCTCAGCGGAGCGATTCTCAGTCGGACCTCTGTGGGTCAAGAGCTCTCGAGAATGAAATCAACCGATGATAGCTCGAGAATTACTGGAAGAACTAGCGTCTTCCGGAAACTTGGCAGACGAATTAGAAAACTGAATCCGACGCGTAGCCTTGTATTCGCGCTGGTTGGCTTGCAGGCCACTTTTGGATACGATCTTCTCACAAACTTTGCGAGTTGGCTCTTCTTGACAACTTCGCTCTATCAAGCTTTCATCATAGGCAATCTCGTTGGTGCCCCCTTCTCAATTGCCCACGAAGGTAGCAATGTAATATTCTTCGCAACTGTAGCGCCCGCTGTTATCGTTGCAACTGGGCGTATGGGAATAGGATTCCACGCAAGAGGTCGACACAAGTGAGAGTCAGTTTCGTCAGTCAGCACAAAGCATTCTTCTCAATTATTATTCTAGTAGCTGCGATAATCATCGCGGTTCAAGGTAGCGCCTACTATTATTATCAGGAATCAAGCGGCACTTGTCCTAACCCCTGCCAGGGATCCATGGTCGCAGTCGAGACCCTGATAAACTATGGAAACGGGACAAGCCAGTGGATCAACAAAACCGATGTACCTTCCGATTGGAATTTCTATCAACTGACAGCATCCATTTCAAGAGTCCAGGCCACGTATTACGGCCCTCCTACATCTGAACACTTGATCACAGGGATAAACGGAGTTCAAAGCAACCAGCAGTTCTTCTGGAGCCTATGGGCCATATGCCAGAACTCCAAGGCATGGATAGCCACAAACGTCGGTGCCGACGCAATTCACTTTACAACCTATCATACACTCGCCTGGTATTATCAGGCGACAAACTCTCAAGACTCGTCCGCCTGGAACCCGCCAGTCCCCGGAGCCGCGAAAGCAACAATTTGCGGCTGAGACTCAGGACTTCGCGTCAGCTCTATCCTGCCGGATCTTATCCCTCGTTCTCTCACCGGGCGAGCCGTAGCCGCCGCCACCTGGTGTTGTCACAGTTAGAACGTCCCCAGCGTTTGCGGAAAGAGTAGTCTTGGAAGACAGAGCCTTCATCTTGTTTCCTCGAGAAATGCCATACTCGCCGGGCGATCCCGATCTTCCTCCCAGCAAACCCCAGGGTCGATGCCTCTGTCTCTCACCCATCAATGAGATAGTAAATCCCTCAGCTAGCACCTCTGTGTCTCTTCTGATGCCTAGTCCCCCTCGAAACCTTCCTTTTCCACCGGATCTTCGTACCAACTCGTATCTTCTGACCCTCAGAGGGTAAGCTGATTCGAGCGCCTCGACAGGTGTGTTCAGCGTGTTCGTCATGTGACTGTGAATCCCGTCGACACCATCCTTGTTGTACCGTGCGCCGAACCCGCCGGCGATGGTCTCATAGTAGGTGAAATATTTCCCGGTCCGCGGGTCGACCCCTCCTATCGTTACATTGTTCATTGTTCCTTGGCAGGCGGCACATACTTTCTCTGGAACTATACGTGCGAAGGCCTTGAGGGCCACGTCAACGATCCGCGTCGATGTCTCCACGTTTCCACCGGCCACCGGTGCTGGTGGCTCTGCGTTGACAATCGTCCCAGCAGGAGCTTTGACCTGAAGAGGTTTGAAGCAGCCGGCGTTTGCTGGAATCGAGGGATCCGTCACACATCTCATAACGTAGTAGACAGCCGAGAGAGTGACGCTGTACACGGCGTTCAAGGGTCCCTGAACTTGCTTCGCAGAGCCGGAGAAATCAAACGCTGTGGATTGTCGACCAACTGTAACTTTGACCTTGATCGGGATATCGGTTGTGCCAAACCCGTCGTCATCGAGATAGTCAATCGCTGAGGACGACTTTCTTGGCAGCTCGCGAATTCTTTTGATCATCAATTCCTCAGAGTAGTCGATCAATTGATTCATTCCTGACTCGACAATGGACACGCTCGATTTTTTCAGCAGCTCCAGAAGGCGTCTCGCGCCGACAAGGTTCGCTGCTCGTTGCGCTCGGAGATCTCCCAATCTCTCATCAGGCGTCCGAACATTCGAAAGCACAAAGTCCAAGATTTGCCGGTTCGGCTTGCCCTCAGCCCAGAGTTTAACCGGCGGAATCCGGACCCCTTCTTGGTTGATGTCCCTCGATAGAGCGGACATGCTCCCTGGCGCGACCCCTCCAACATCGGAGTGGTGAGCGCGATTAGCCGCAAACCCGACCAATCGCTCCTTGAAGAAGATCGGCGAGACCATCATAATGTCTGGAAGATGAGTCCCGCCACGGTACGGGTCGTTGAGGATGATGTCATCTCCTTCCAGGAGATCGTCTTCGAACTCTTTCAGAACAGCCTGCACCGAGTACGGCATCGCGCCGAGATGGACAGGTATGTGCTCCGCTTGGGCCGTCAGTTGCCCTGTTGCATTGAAAAGAGCGCATGAGAAATCTCGCCTCTCCTTGATGTTGGGAGAAAAGCTCGATTTACGAAGAACGACTCCCATCTCTTCGGTAATGGAGATGAGAGAATTCTTGAGAATCTCGAAAGATACCGGGTCAAGATTCTCCATGGCGAAGGTCTGATTTCGAGCATTGCCTCGCTTAGCTTATATGGAGGTTCCCGTTGAGAGCGGGTAACTTTGCCCGCTTACAAGGCCAAGATAGCAAGCGCCATATTACTCGCCCTAGCGGTTGCGTCGATCGTCGCTCCTCAGTTCATAGGACACGCGTATGCGGTATCGAGCTTCCCGCTTTCCACAACTTCTACGGTAACTGGTAGGGCTCTACGATGGCTGGCTATGAATCAGTCCGCTGATGGGTCCTACGGCGCCTATTTTGAGCACGAGACTGCGGCCGCTGCTTATGCATTGTGGCTGAATAACTCTGCATCTTCTAACTCGGCGCGTGCGTTTTCGCTAGTTTCCTCGGAGCTCGACAATTCCTTGTCTTGGTTCTGGCCACCGTATGGCGAAGCAGATGTCGCAGGTGCTGTGTTGTACGGTGTTGCGGCCAGTCGTCACCTGAGCCTCATTAACGTGACTTCAGTATCTGCAAGGTTATTGGAGTTTCAGCAGCCAGACGGCGGGTTCAAAGGCTATGCTGCCGCACCTGACTACGTTTCAGCGTCAAGCAGTGTTGACACGGCATTGGCTTTATGGGGTCTAGCTGATTCGAGCTCGATATCTTCACAGAACCAAACAGCGGCGGTCGGCTACCTTCTACGACTCCAGAATAGTGATGGCAGCTTCAATTTGACTAGCAAGATATACTCCTCTAACTCAACTGATTCTTTGGGGCCAGAACCTGTGAGTGTGACGGCGATGGTCGTGCTCGCTCTCAAGGCTGCGGCCTACACTGCTAGTGAAACTAATGTCTCCAGAGCCTTGGATTTTCTGACTGGTACGACTTCCAAGAATTTTACGATTGCAAGTGATCATAAGGGCCATGTCTATGCGGCTTCTCTCTCGGCTCTTGCTCTCGCGACATTTGGCCGAATGTCTCAGGCTAACGATGCTGTTGCTTTCATCCTGTCACAGCAAGATTCCGACGGTGGCTTCCGAGACATAGGTCGAGGATCATCTGGCTCGAATGCTTTGGATACTGGATGGGCTGCGATTGCTCTTCAACAGGTTCAGCAGGGTCCGTCGTTCAGTTCTTTTCTGGCTCC
>VBBD01000076.1 GCA_005882895.1 Candidatus Bathyarchaeota archaeon
TTAAGCCCGTGGACAATGACATTGATACTGCGATCATAGGACTATCTTTCCCGTTTTGCGTATTACAACCTGACGACCCTAGAATGCTGAGCACGGCTCATCAGATCGAAAACGCCTTTCACTACACCGCCGAAGGGATCGGAAGATATCCGAGCGACGTTTACCATGGAGGCAACCCTTGGTTCATTACGACACTCTGGATGGCGTTGTACCATTGCCAGCTCGGCAACTACCAGAAGGCCAAGACCCTGATCGACTGGTCTGCAAGACACGTTGATGAGCTCCAGCTTTTCGCAGAACAAGTCAACAGAGAGAACGGAGAGCCTGTTTCCGCCTCGCCCTTGTCATGGTCTCACGCCATGTTCATACTTAGCCTTCTAAGCTTCAAGGAAGCATAGATGCATGATCTTGCGATAGCATCGGCCTAGGTTGCTCTCTTCTGGATCTGATTGATTCTAGTCTTAACCACGTCCACAAGACGTAGGCGCAACTGTTCTCCAGAAAGCTTCTTCTCCTTCAAACCGGTGATTTGTTGAGCAAGCGAATCGTCACCTAGCATCCTGAGCCAGTTCTCGAAATCTCCACGGCCAGCGTGGAACTGGATAGAGGCAATATCAATACTGCTCAACACTCCGACAAAGTCGGACAAGTTTCGAGCCGCCGCTCCTGTCGGGGCTCCTATCGATCTGTAGAAATAGAACGCATTCTGCGGGGGAACATCTCGAAGTACACCGGCTGTTTCCTTCAAGGTCTTGGCCCGGGGCATCAACATCACTTCCGATTGTTCGATGCAAACTGGTTTCGCTTTAGGCTTTCTCTCTTTATTATCCCTTAGAAGCGGGCATTGACCGTCTGGGATGCTGACGAGGATAGTGACTTCTCAACAACCCTCACTGAGTCGGAGGACACATTCAGTGAACAGAGTTTGGATGCTTAGTTATGAGTGCGCAGGACTTGCACAGGCTGGCGGTTTAGGAGAGGCTGTCGCGGGACTTGCCAAGAACCTTGCGCAGGACTCCAAGATAGAAATCACTGTTTTCCTCCCGAGTCATGGGAGGCACATGGACAAGGATTTGAGAACAGCCTACAATCTGAAGGACGAAACGACTTTCATCGCGAACGGGTACAGAACGGGGACAGACCGCCTTCATTATCATTACTTAGCCGGGATTGAAAGGGGATACAGAGATTCTGTCCACTATGTCCTCATAAAGGGCTTGGATGGACGGACAAGCAAATGGCTCGATGACCGAACTCTCTACGATAGCAATGTCATGTTTGAAAAAATGAGCTTGTTCGCGAGAACGGTGAAGGCATACTCAGACTACCTGCTCGCCACAGGGTCACTTAGCAACCTTCCCGATTTGGTTCACGTCCACGACTGGCATATGATACCGGCAGGAGTTGCCTTGAAGCAGTCTCTTGAGGAAAATCATGTGCGAGTTCCACTAGTATTCACTATCCACCTGCTTGGGCGTGTTTCCCAGCCTTGGCACTACGGATCGGAGGAATGGTGTGGAATCCGGGATCTTCAGCATGTTGTAAGGATTGGAAGGAAAGGAGTCTTCACACTTGGATACCGTCAGGTCTGGGAAGAGTACTGTCACGACTCCCTAGAAAGGTTTGGATGTTACGAAGCGAATTATGTCACCTCCGTGAGTAGCTCTTACCTGACCCATGATGTTTCCGATTACGTCGGGAACGTGATCACTGGGAAGAGTGGACACGTCTACAATGGATGCGATTGGGATAACGAAGAGATCAACTCAACGGTTCGAGTCGATCAAGTTAGTGAAAGACCCATCGGTCTGAATGATCAGTACCTAAATCGCTGGGATCTCAGGATACACCTTCTCACTCAAGGCCTGGCTCAAGCGAAACCGATAGTTGAGGGTCAAAGCAATCTCGATAGATCTCTAGAACAACAAGATCAGAGCAAGCGGCTGATTGAGCCCTTTGAAGAGGACGGACCTCTCGTTCTCATGACAGGGAGATTGAGCCCACAGAAAGGTGTTGATATCCTCCTTGACGCGGTGCCACGCGTTCTCAAAGCACTCCCCGGCACCAAGTTTCTATTCTTCCTATTGCCATCAAATAATCCGGACTCAAACAAGTCAACCAGTATGGTTGCTGGAGGTTACCCGAGGAATGTTAGACTCATCTTTGGCAGGGACCGTCCCCTCTATCTCCTTTCCCATGTTGCAGCGGACGTTTACGCAATGCCCTCGAGGGTGGAGCCCTTCGGGATCAGTGCCCTTGAAGCAATGATCACCGGGAACCCCGTCGTCGGGGCTGACGTGGGCGGCCTTCGAGAAACAGTTCTTGATATCCAAAAATACGGCGATAGGGGAACAGGAATCTTGACTCCGGCCGAAGACGCCAGATCTCTCTCCTCTGTCCTGATTTCTATGATCATAACGATGAAGATCGACGAATCATCACAGCGTGGGGAAGTAGACATGAACTATTCGGTGAAAGAGATTCCTTCCAAGCCTATCAGAGAAATGGTCGGCAAGAACCCGCGGTTCGGATCGATGATCAGGGAGAACGGCAGGAGCAGAGTTGAAGAGAAGTTCAGATGGAAGAACGCGGGTCTCCTCGCACTTGCCCGCTACGCGAAGGCAAAACAATTATCCGCGAAGCTAACGGTTGATTCAAAAAGGGGGAAGTCGGCGAGAAACTGAGTATTATCCAAGCTACGCTCACACTTCGTTCTTGAAAAACAGGGCTCCCAGAGGCGGTAGAGTAATCCGAATTGAATGTTCTTTGCCGTGAAATGCGTGAGCGTCGGTGCGTACTCCACCAAGATTACCCTGACCGCTACCACCATATTCGACGGCATCACTGTTCAGGATTTCCTTCCAATATTCGCTTCCACTAACCCCCAATCGATAATTCACTCGGGGCAGCGGGGTGAAATTCAGCACGACTAGGACTTGACTTTGCTGGGTCTTTTCCTTCCGGACGAAGCTGATTATGCTCTTTTCCCAGTCTTTGGTGTCCACCCATTCGAAGCCACTTCTCTCGAAGTCCAGCCGGTGAAGCGCCTCTTCAGTTCGGTAGGTCTTGTTGAGGTCTTTTACCCATTGTTGAAGCCTCCTATGCGGTTCCTGTTCTAGTAAGTGCCAGTCGAGGCCCTTCTCAAAGTCCCATTCGTTCCGCTGCCCGAAATCTCCGCCCATAAAGAGGAGTTTCTTCCCAGGATGACCGTACATGTAGCCGTAGAGAAGTCTGAGGTTAGCGAACTTCTGCCAGGTATCACCTGGCATCTTGTCGAGTAGAGAACGCTTCCCGTAGACGACTTCATCATGGGATAATGGGAGGATGAAGTTTTCCAAGAACGCGTACCAGAGACTGAAGGTAAGCTGGTCATGATGGTGCTTTCTGTAAACGGGGTCATTTGCGAAGTACTCCAACGAGTCATGCATCCAGCCCATGCTCCACTTCATACCGAAGCCCAGCCCTCCCACGTAAGTTGGGCGTGATACCATGGGCCACGCGGTTGATTCTTCCGCGATCATCTGGACCCCGGGCTGAGCAAGATATGCTGCCTTATTGAGCTCCTTGATGAATGATAATGCTTCTAGGTTCTCCCTGCCCCCATGCATGTTAGGTGCCCATTCACCCCTCTTTCGGGAGTAGTCCAGGTAGAGCATTGAGGCTACTCCATCGACTCTGAGTCCATCGGCGTGGTATTTGTTTAGCCAGAAGACCGCGCTGCTCGCCAGGAACGATCGGACTTCACTCTTTCCAAAATCAAAGATGAAACTCTTCCAGTCAGGATGGTGTCTCTTCTGGGGGTCAGAATACTCGAAAAGGTGAGATCCATCATAGTAGGCAAGTCCATAGGCGTCTGATGGAAAGTGAGAGGGGACCCAGTCTAGGATTACTCCGAATCCTTTTTTGTGAAGCTCCTCGACAAGGTGCATGAAGTCTTCGGGTATGCCGAACCGGCTCGTGGGTGCGAAATAGCCCAGAGTCTGGTACCCCCAGGACCGACTGTAGGGATGCTCCATCACAGGCATGAATTCCACATCAGTGTACCGCATCTCTTCCAGGTATACCGGCAGGTCTTTCGCCAACTCTCTGTAGGTTAGCCATCGCTGGTTGTCTTCGGGGACCCGCTTCCAGGATCCGAGATGGATCTCGTAAATGGCGAAGGGTGAGTCTAGAGAATTCTTCTTCGATCGGTCTTTCATCCATTCCTTGTCATCCCAAGAATGCTTGAGCTCCCAGACAACTGATGCTGTTCGAGGTGGGATTTCCCAGAGTAGGGCGAAGGGGTCCCCCTTTTCCATGGAATATCCGGCATGGATTCTGGACTCGACATGGTACTTGTAGAGGGCGCCTCTCGCGAGTCCCGGTATGAACCCTTCCCAGATCCCGGAGCCGTCGCTTCGAAGTCTTAGAGGGTGACTGTCGTTCCGCCATTGGTTGAAATCTCCAATCACGTGGACCTGTTTGGCATTAGGAGCCCACACCGCGAAATGTGTGCCTTCTTCCCCGTTGAGCTGGATAGGGTGGGAGCCTAGTTTCTCATAGAGTTGGAAGTGTCTTCCTTCTTTGAAGAGGTGGATGTCGTATGGCGTCAGCAGTTCGTGTTCGATGACCGAGTCCATGGTTGGGAGGCTCCTCTGCCCTAGGCTAGCAATGACGGCTAAGTCTTACGCTTCGGTTTGAACAGTTACTGGGACTCTGCTCCTACGGTCACTTGGAAGTTTGTTCCCTCCCACTTGTTAGCGTCGGGCCAGAAGAAGGTGAAGAGGATGTTTGAGGCGGGCGATAGTCCACTGGTGGGCAAATCCACATAGTGTATACCTAGTCCCGTGTCAGTTGTCTTGCTGTTGGTTGTGGTCCGCCAGTCGTCATCGCTCCAGTGCACCGTGGCAGGGGCTAGAACCTCAATCCTTAGAATTTTTCCGAAAGGAATTGTCCGGCGTTTCTGGTTGAACCTCCAAGCGGCGAATCTGGACGTCGTCTTGCTTGTCTGGTACCGGCCTACTGGCTGAGGTGGCATGTCGAAGACCTTTCGCTCGTGTATTGACCGGACGAGTTTGATATACTCCGCGTGGGCCCAGACCAGAGGCATAGCCGACCCTGAGGGCTGGCCGTTGCGGAGGCCTCTCTTCGGGATGTCTTCCGCGTCCCAGACTTGTTCCGGGATTAGTCCTCCAGGGCTAGCTTGGGCTTCAATGACATGCAGGAGCCGTTGGGCCTCTTCGACGTTTCCCAGAGCGAGTTCATAGTGCGCTCGTTCGCCTGCTAGCAGCGGCCATCCTCTTCCAACGCCTGTGCCATCGAAGGGTGAGCCGTCATCATGTTCTCCGTAACCGTCGAGGTTGTACCTGTGCCAGACTGGGCCGGTCTTCGTGTCCTTTTTCAAAATTGCATCTATTACTTTGACCGTGTCGAGTATTTTTGGGTCTTCAGGAGACCTCAATCCGAATCGGACTAGAGCAAGTGCGTCAACGCTTACCACCTGCTCTATCGGTAGAAGGTCTTTCCCCAGGCCCCGATTCCTTATGCCCACAAAAGCCGAAGCTCGAAGCTCTGAATCAACGGCGTTCGCAGGCGCGATCCTAACGTAGTAGCCCTTGACCCCGACGTTCTTCGCTAGCTCTGTTCCTGTGACATAGGTCCATCTTTCTATATTTTCATTCCAGGTATCAGCAGTCTCCTTGAGATATGTGGCCAAGCCAAGATCGCCCTTCTCCTCGGCAAAATCGCCCGCGGCGAGCAACCCGGCTATTTCCACGGCGAGAGTGAATGGCGAGTACCCACCGTCTTCTTCCCATCTGTCTTCTTGTGTTACGGGCCCGTTGCGTGCGAGGTAACCCGCAGCTCGGTGGATCGTGGGCCAGATGTATAGGCCGGTGAGGGCGTTGATGCGCCTGAGATGATCTGCTATGAGTATGGGGAATGCTGTCTCGTCCATTTGTATTCCTCGCCAGTAGGGTGTTCCATCGAGCCACATGTTCTGTAGCCAGTGGCCGTCTTCTTCTTGGGTGGACATGAGATAGAGGAGGGTTCCTTTGGCCTGTTCGATGTCTCCGGAGGCGATTAGTCCGCCAGCTGTCTGAGCTAGGTCTCGGGGCCAGATGAGATGGTAGCCCCCGATATCGTCGTCTCCTTTGTTGAATCCCCAAGGTATGGATAGGCTGGCGATGATTGCGCCGGGATAGGATTTTTCTTGGTGGGTCCGTAGGACTGTGTTGCTGACGCGGTAGAGGTTGAAGCCTGTCTCGTACGTTTTGCCTATGTCCATGCTCAGGGACCGGGATTCCGTCCAGCCCTCAACGAATGCTCGTTGCGCTTTGTCGAAGTCTCCTAGGAGTGCGCTTCGTGCTTTTTGTCCTGCCTGGTCAGGTGTTCGTCCAAAGGCGAGGGCTGCTATGCACTCGCCATCGTTGGTCGAAAGGTCGAGTTCAGCTGTCAGCGCGATGTTTCCATTCGGGGCGTTGGCATATGACCATGTCATCTTCTTGTTCGTGTTGACATCTTGCCAGCCATCGCTCACCCCTACGTACCCGCAGCTCATGCGTTTGAACGGGGTGGAGCAAGCCAGCGCTAATGATGTGTCTTCTCTCTGGGCATAGAGCATTGGTGTTCCCTTGTAGTTCCCGACCCATCCATTGTTTCCATACCCCCGGTTGCCAATGTGCGGAGAGAGAAGAGCATAGACTCCGTAATCCTCAAGTTTGCCCTTGAGAGGGTCGAAGTGGACCTTCTGAAGGAGAACATCTCGTTCTGGATCCGTGATGACGATCTTAGTCATTCGAAATCGACCCTTCTTGCAAGAGTTGACGAGCTTGTAGCCGGGCACCCCCTGTTCTAACGGCGAAATTTTTCTGAGGGTGTCTCGTTTTTCTTCAGAGAAGTACCGGTCGCCGTCAGCCACGAGCAATTCCATGTCCCTGATGTTCGCCTGGTCTATTCGGGGATAGTAGACCTCGTTGATTATTCCATGTGATATTGTGAACCAGACTCTGCTCTGGTAACTTGCCGAGGTGCCTATGCCCTCTTTAGCGCTGGAAGTCCAACGGGGCGGAATACCAGGCCAACCAGGAGCAACACCCACGCAAGTCGGACTCATATGTTCTTCAGAGCCGGTTTCATATCCGTCCATGTCATTGCTCGTTTATAGAAGGTTGGGCGACACCAATTTTGAGCAAAGCAGACTGAGTCGGGGTACTTGGAGCAATCGTTGGTTACGGCATTGGTTTCGTGATAGTCTATTTCATCACCAAGACGTTGCCGAGACTCTTCCGCGTGGTCCCTCCATGAACTCGCGGGATTCTTGCAGGCACCTCCGGTGAAGACTCTCCTTCAAGATCGGGTCTTAAGCGGCATTTCTCGGGCTAGAGCCTTCGCTGGTCTTGGTCTGGAGAAAAAAGGAGGTTTCTGGAGAGTCCGCTGGCCTGGGTCTAGAACCTTTCGGATCTTTCTGGGAGACTGTATGATATGAGGGTCTCGCTGGCGGTGATTCCGTTGATGCTTCCTATCTTCTCAACGGACTTTTCCAGAAGCTCCTCTGAGCTGTCAGCTCTGAAAGCTGCCAGTATGTCGAACGCTCCAGGTATGACGTGTGCCTCTGCAAAGTTCGGGATGGTCCTTAGTTTCCGCAGAATCGAGTCGAAACTGCCTCTAACTTTCAAGAGAGCGAATGCTAGTGGACTGTCGCCGTCTGCTCGGTTGGAGCTGTTGACAATGCTCTCGAAAGATATGGTTGTCTGAGTGTTTGTGATGCTGGGGATGTTTCTGATCTTCTCCATGGTGGTGAAGGCCTTGGTCGGCTCGTTGGTTCGCAGCTTGATTACCAAGTCGAACCTTCCTGTTACGGGTGTTGCGGATTCGACGTTGGGAATACGCTGGATCTGGGAAATTGTGTGTGCACGTTCTCCTTTGCATTTGGCAAATATGTAGCCTGTCTGATCGTTTCTTGCCATTTTTTTTCTACCGTGGAAACCATCTATGATTCAGCCTATTTCTCCAAAATCGTACCCTAGACGCCCGTCGTCGGTAGCACATGCCACGGTCTGTACGTACATCCTAACCAACCTCGTTTGGTTACAAAAGGCATATTCTTTCCGAAAATCACACCACTTCCTGTCCGCTGGGCTATTCGGCCAATGACCAACAACAACGCAAGCTTCTGGAAATGTGATAATTGTGGGTACTCCAACGATGGGAGAGATATCATCTGCGAGAACTGCAAGCGGGGGGTCCGTCCAGAACATTCGGAGATTGATGACTATCTCGCCAATTCAATCGTAAGAGAGATGTGGAAGAGCCAGAAATAAGCCCAGTTACCTCTCTAACAACTTCGATAGCAGCCGCATTTTCCTGAATAGACGACAAACGTCGACTTTGCTCGGGGCTTTAGCCGGATGATTGGCCTCCCACGCGATTTTTCAGATTACGTTCGTACCGAAGCCGGCAAGTCGCCAAGGCGACCAATCCTCCAAGGAAATATGCGACGAACAACATCCTGGGCAAGTTGATTTGGCCAGGTCTAAGAAAATAATTCCCAACCGTTGCTGAAACCATGAAGAGCACGAGAGAAATCAACCAACGGTCAGCCCATCTTTCGTACAAAGGGTGTTGCTCTTGATAGTGGGCGCGCCATCCCGCATGCAAATGTGACCCGGCAAACGGGACATTGCGTTCGATCGTACATCACCATATCTGCAGATACCGGATCGGCACTATTAACACCGGTTTGCTGCCAGTAGGAGAAACATTCTCCTGTCAAAAGAGAGCCGCACGGATGCAGATTGTAAGACTCGGTCTCAGAGGTAAGCACTCGGAAACTCGCAACTCCTAACTGAAAAACCACGGAAATCCTCGCAAACCTAGTTGCCAGGTCTACTTCGGAAAAAAGGGGAGCGGTACAAGGTTCCCTCAGTGTAGCCCAAATCCCACTGGTCCCGCTTGCTTGCCTGGTTAGATCGGGAATCGGTTTCTCCTCTTTTATTCCTGGCTTTGTTGAGGTTTGTTCACCAGGATAGCTTCAATTTGCTCTAGGAGATCAGAAGGGAGTTTTGGTGAGACTTCGAGTGCCTTCATGTTTTCAGTAACTTGCTCTGGCCGGCTCGCACCGGTAATGACTGTGCTCACGTTTGGATTCTTCAGGCACCAAGCAAGCGCTAACTGAGCCATGGTACAACCGATGTCTCGGGCAATTGGTTCAAGCTGCTTGGCCCTTTCGACGTTTTCTGAGGTGATTACGTTTTTTCGGAGCCATTCGTATCCAGGCAACGTCGCGCGGGATCCTGCAGGAATGCCTTTCGCATACTTGCCGCTCAGGAGCCCGGAAGCAAGCGGACTCCATATCGTTGTGCCCAATCCGATTTCCCGATACAGCGGCAGATACTCTTTCTCGACGCGCTCACGGTGGAGCATGTTGTACTGGGGTTGTTCCATTTGTGGAGGAGTCAGATCATATTCTCGAGCAAGAGCGTGCGCTCGCATAATGTCGGCAGCACTCCATTCCGAGGTGCCCCAGTAGAGTATCTTCCCCTGATGAACTAGATCGTCCATAGCACGAACGGTTTCTTCGATTGGGGTGTTCTGGTCTGGGCGATGGCAGAAGAATAGGTCAAGATATTCTAGCTGCAATCGTTTGAGCGATTTGCGGCAGGCCTCGAAGATGTGTTTGCGAGACAAGCCTTTGTCGTTTGGTCCGTCGCCTCCCCAGAAGACTTTGCTAGAGACAACTATGTTCTCCCGGGGCCATCCCAGTTTCTTGAACACGTTCCCCATGACAATCTCGGCCTTCCCGTCAGCGTAGGCCTCCGCGCTGTCGAAGAAATTGACACCCATATCATATGCAATTGACATACACTTGACTGCGACTTCTTCGCCGACCTGCCCACCGTAGGTCACCCAAGAACCGAGCGATAGTTCGCTTAGTTTGAGCCCGGCCGCACCGAGTCTTCGATAATTCACAGGCTGACACCGATCACAAAACCGGCGATTGCCATTAATATGTTCGTGCCAGAAGATTGTAGACGGTCGAGTGGTGCTGTCGCATTCGTACTTATCGTGCTCATTCCTGCGCCATTTAAGATGCATTAACTCCGGTTAGAATGATGGGGCCAGAGGAGATCGCGAGTCGTGGCTAACCCCGCCACTCCGGGCTTGGTCCGAGATTGCCGATTCCAGCGGGTTGTTGCCAACTGATTTTACTCGGGTTGTGCTGGGATTTATCTTCGGGAATGAGCGTCATCTTGGAGGTCATGCGAGTCAGAAGGCTGCTCATTCCTCGCCGCTTGGCTACTGGCGATACCATCGGTGTCATCTCCGCATCTTCTCCGGTCGCTAGAGAGCTGAGACCTCAATTCAGACGAGGCATCAAGGTTCTCACGGGCCTGGGTTTCAAAGTCTTGCTGGGAAAAAGTGCCCTCAAGACTAGCGACTATTCGGCCGGATCTCCCCGAGAGAGAGCTGAGGACATCAACTCGATGTTCGCGGAACCGGGCATCAAAGCCGTCTTCGATACCGCGGGAGGCGAGACCGGAAACTCTCTTCTCCCCCTCCTCGATTACAAGCTCATAAGACGAAACCCGAAGATAGTTCTAGGGCTCAGCGACTTCACCTTCCTCCTGAACGCCATCCATATGAAAGCGGGCCTAATCACGTTCCACGGCCCCAATCTTGTCTGGTGTTTTGGAAGAAGCAGACCCTATCATTACGATGTCAGCGAATTCCTGGATCGACTCGTGAGAAGCAGGATCGGCAATGTCCGGAGAGAGTCTGAATGGCGAACAGTGAGGGACGGAAGGGCAAAGGGAAGACTGGTAGGAGGAAATCTTGGCTGTCTTGCCGTTTCTGCCGGAACCCCCTATTTTCCAGACTTCACAGACTCCATTATGTTCATCGAATCATTCATGCCCACACCGGGGCTGTGTGACGAAGACTTCACGCAGATGAAGCAGATGGGCGTCTTCGACAAGGTAAGGGGCGTCATTGTGGGCTACATACACAGTCTTCAGAGTTCTGGGACGAAGCAGATTCAGATGGAAGATGTCTTACTCAAGGTAACTAGTGATTACGACTTTCCAATACTGAAAGTCAACGAGTTCGGACATAATTGCCCAAACACCGTTATTCCGATAGGGGGTATGGCAAGCCTAGATGCTGGAGAGAAGGAATGGAAGATCATCGACGCATGTGTAACAGGGAAAAGCCCAGTGCTAAGAGACTAGTTTCTTCGCCATAATCTTGCTATGCAGACAATCCGGAAGTCAAGTTGCAACGCCAGATGACCCGATACCCGACTGTCCATGGTTCTAAAATCCCTTACATCCACGCTAGACGAGACAAACACGTAATCAACTATCCGACCCTTGGTTCTCAGCTAAGACGCTTTTCGTGGTTCCTACCGGATATTTCTTGGTGAGATTCTTCATGTGGTCTTCAAGCATCCATAAGCTCCTCGGATCGGATGCTAAGTTGAAGTCTCCACAGAGTGTCTTCGACTCGTTGAAACGGGGAGAGCAGGATGACAATTTTCTTCGACTGGCTTGGTCATCCGACTCAAGGGTCCTCGTCATTCTTTATGAACCACTCATGACATAATAGCCAGCCAGCCCTTGACCCTCGAACCTGCGCAGATCATCGGAAGGGGAACCTGGCTCGACAAGGTCGCCTCAGATATTGTCGAGCGGGAGAAGAAACTCGGACGCGGGGAAAAATCGTTGCGAGTGGAAAGCGGGCTTGGAGCATCAGGCATACCCCACATCGGGAACTTCGGAGATTTCGCAAGGGCTCATGGGGTCAGGATGGCATTGGAGAACATGGGCGTAAAGACAGAACTCATCGCTTTCTCTGATGACAAGGATGGGCTGAGAAGGGTTCCCGCGGGGTTCCCAAAATCCCTATCAAAATACCTCGGATTTCCTGTTTCCAGCATTCCAGACCCATTCGGCTGCCATGACAGCTACGGACATCATATGAGTTCGCTAGTTCTCGATGCTCTGGACAAGACCGGAATAGAATATCGCGCAGTATCGGGGACAAGAGCCTACAAGGAGGGCTTGTTCAACGAACAAATTGACAAGATTCTTCGGAACTACACAAAGGTTGGTCTGATCATCAAGGAAACCCTCGGACAGGAGAAATACACGGAAACTTTACCCTACTTTCCTGTTTGCGAGAATTGCGGCCGAATATACACAACCAAAGCGCTTGAGTACATTCCTGAGCGACATGTCATCAAGTACGTATGCGAAGGTATGCAACTTCGGGCAGGGACGCTCGAGGGCTGCGGTCATCACGGCGAAGTTGATGTTAGAAGTGGAGATGGAAAACTTAGCTGGAAAGTGGAATTCGCCGCCAGATGGTCAGCACTCAAAATCAACTACGAAGGGTATGGAAAGGACCTGATTGAATCAGTAAGAGCAAACGATCGGGTGATGGAAGAAGTCCTGGGCGAGCCTCCTCCCTTCCACACGAGATACGAGCATTTCATCGACAAGACAGGCTCAAAGATCTCCAAATCAGTCGGAAATGTCATAGCTCCACAGCTATGGCTGAAGTACGGTGCTCCGCAAACACTACTTCTTCTGATGTTCAAGAGGAGCGTTGGTTCCAGAGCAGTCTGGGTCAAAGACATACCCACATACATCGCCGAATTGGACGAACTGGAGGACATCTACTTCGGCCGCAAACAAGTCAGAGATCCCAAGGAACTTGCCAAGCTCAAAGGACTCTACGAATACTGCTGGAACATGAAGCCACCATCAGCACCTTCCGTTCATGTCCCGCACAATCTGCTGGTCTACCTGGTCAAAGTTGCGCCTAAGGGCAAGGAGACTGAATTCGTTCGAGAAAAGCTCGCTAGCTACGGTTACAAAGTCAACCCTACGGACCCTGACTTCTTTGCGAGATTGGAAAGGGCGTCCAATTGGGCACGAGACATTGAGACCGTGGCAACTGGAGAGGTACAAATCGAAGGAAAAGAGAGAGATGCAGTACTCGAATTCGCCGGGATAATCAACGCAAGCACCGATGAGGTCTATCTACAAAACGCCGTATTCACCATAGCGAAAAAGCATGGTCTTGAACCAGGCCCATTTTTCAAGATCCTGTACCGGATAGTGATGGGAGCCGATTCTGGTCCCAGACTGGGACCCTACATCCTAGCCATGGGTAGGGAAAACGTGGCAGCTGCTCTGGTCGCCGCCGCAAGATCTTAAAGGATAAGAATCCGTTGCTAACAATCGCGAAGCAGAACATCCGAACAGTCAGGCAGGAGGACATAGAAGAGATCTCACTCCTTGAGCAGGCAAGTTTCAACGATCCGTATCCATCCTACTTCCTGTCGGAACTCGCACGAGACAATCCCGAAACCTTTCTCGTCCTCACTCTGAACAACGAGATCGTAGGTTATGGCGTTGTTGATCACTGGGAGGACCACAATCACTTGATCTCGATCGCGGTACGCCCGGATAGTAGAAAGAAAGGGCTGGGAGAGGCACTACTTATGGAGCTCGAAAAACGGCTTTCCAAAGAAAGGCCATTGAGGCTCGAAGTACGCCAGAGCAACTTGGCTGCTATCCATCTTTATTCGAAGAGGGGGTTCAAGAAAACCGGGTTGGCAGAAGGATACTATGGCGACGGAGAAAATGCGATTACCATGGAAAAGAGGTTCGTCAAAGAAGCTTTGGTGGAGAGTTAAAATTCCACAGGCTAATCTTCACTACGTTTTTCTCTGAGTGACGTCTAAGCCCTTGGTAGGATTCAATCTCGGATCAGGCGCTCTGTGCATCCGTGATATCGGATGACGCGTCATTGGAGTACTTGCCATGGGCTGGCAGCCTGTTAAGGTGAGACGCTCGCTGCGGGCGAACCTTATGAGACTGTTGATCATTATGGAGTGTAACCTTTGTCGCCTTCACTAAGCCGAGCTTTTTCAGGGTCTCATCCAGCATTTCAATTTGCTCGACAGTCAAGTCTCGGTTTACCTCGATTACTATTCTCCTTACTCCAATTCGTGTCGTCATCGGCAATTTGACCATATCTGTATCTCCCTATCTCGTCTGAGTCTTGTTAGCTTCTGGGAGTGGGTCGATAAGTTCCGATTGTTACTTTGGCTCCCGGGTTCAGTTCGAGCTCGAAAGCGGGCCGGGTGGGATTCGAACCCACGATTTGCGGCTCCGCAGGCCGCCGTCTTGGTCCTGGCTCGACTACCGGCCCTCGCGCACCTCAACCGAATCATCTCCTTATAATGAGTTGAGATGAAAGAGGGGCCCCGCTCGACATCCTGCGTGGAACAGTTAATAGCCAATTGAACTGTGCAATTGCGCCATGCCCGACCAAATGAATGCTTGGAAGATCAGGGTGAAGAAGGGGAACTCTGAGGTAGAAGTTGCAGGTCCATCCCCCGAAATCGTTCAGAAAATGTTCGAGGATCTCGTAAAGAAGTACATGACTAAGCTCGCCTCGTCCCGGTAGTCCTCGACTACCGTGGAAGAGAACGCTGCATCCGGAGGCTCATCACCGCACGGATGCTGTGTAAAGTGATACGGGATGAGGAAGAACATTGTCGCGGCTGGAATCACCCTGCTTGCTTTGGCCCTTCTCTTCGGAGTCTCATATCCCGACGGTCTTCTCTTCAGCATACCGATATCCCTCCTCAACATCATCCTCGGGCTAGTCACCAGAACCCCTCCAGGACTGGAAATTCAGCCAGAGTCCGCCAACATCAGATTAGTTATTGACAGGGGGGTTGTCCGAGCCAGCATTTACCAGCTTGTCTTCCTAAATTCCAAACTTGTACTCAAACGGCTGAGTTCAGTCATGGTGACTGTCGTTCTAGCCTTTGTTCTCGCCGTTATCGGATTAGAGATTCTTGGAATTGCCGGAGCCTTAATGGGGGGAATTACCGGGTTCTCTCTACAAGAGTTTCTCACGCAGAGAATGCGGAACAAGATCGGGAGCGAAATGCAGCTGACCTCCGTTGGAGGTAGCGACGTCGAGATCGAATATGATGATCTAGCGGAGGTTAGACTGGTCAAGAGCCGGCTTTACTTGATAACCCACAGTAATTCTCTATCAGCCAGCTTTCCTAGAGGATACTCTGGAAAGATAAAACCAATGTTAGCGAATATTTTCGGATCGAAATTCACAGACGAGGAATCAGTCAGAGCGGCCGAGGCCGCGGAGAAAGAGAATGAAAAGGGCCAGCATCCCCGTGGCGACCGTGGCAAGCTCTCCCGCCGCTAATACTCTGTTGGGTTCTATGAATAACGCTCCTCGCCCTTCAACTGATTCAACGTAAAATGCCCAGGCCATGAAGATCATGCTCGCCAGACCAGTGGCCAAGGAATAGATCCATATGCCACTCCAGAAGAACTTCTCGCGGGAAGAGGCCAAGGTAGGACTGTTAGCGCTTGCCTGCATAATTAACATCGCGGATGTGAGGGACACTCCACATTACCCTCAACTCGATTCTATACAGTGCTACTTTCGTCGTTGAAATGCTCTCACGAGGTTCTTGGCGCCCTTAACGCGCCAGAGTTGCAAGCCTGCGATGGTTAGCGCGCCGAGGGCCGCTAACATCTGAGAAATGATGAACCTAGTTGCGCCATCGATCTGTGAGACATTGAACGCCCAGTTGTAGAACGATTCCGTGGTTTGCTTGAACGCTTGGATCGATGCAACCGCGTTCACGAACCAGTTTGCCTCGACTAGGTACGGCGCGAACAGGATGATTGTAAATGGAGCGAGCACCAAGGCTGCTGTCCTGATCATCCTGAGAGGATACAATATTCTCCGAACTTGCCTGTCTGGCCCAGCCTTCACGTAAGCTGTGCTTTCAAACACGTTCATCCAAAGAGTAACCACCACCAAAGCGTTTCCAAGCGATAGAAATAACGCGATAGAAATGGGCAGAGTCCAAGAGCCTACGGGGATAGACACGGTCTTGTCAACGAAGCCAGTGTTCAACGCATTATAGAAGAAGAGAAGCTCCAAGCCTACGCAGACCGCGGCGAAAATGATAGCCGGAATCCAGCCGCGGAGAACCTCCCATCGCAAAAAGAGTCTATGGTATTGTTCGGACAATTCCTCACTTCCCCCCGTGTCCTCTTGAGTCGCTCTTGGCCTCGTTAAAAAACCAATGGACCCTGTAACCAAATGGTTTCTCTCGGGGTTACGGGACCTTAGTCTATTCCTCGAACAGCCCTCACTCTCCGGAACGCGATTCTATGGTCGCGCGCTAAGTGTTAGAGTCGAAACTCAAGGGGTCGACGCTTTAATTGAAAAAACGGATCGGTGTACTAGCTGTCCTCATGATTACTGCAATGGCTTTGCTAGTCTCCCCCACCTACTCTGCCACAATGAATCCCCAAGAGAACGTGAATCTCTACACTGGTAACAAGCTCATAATCGACTCAAACCAGCCATCAATAAAATCCGTCGTCGTTCGAGGAAACCTTACTGCAGCTATACTCTCGAACAACGCGTATCCCGCCAAGAATTTCACACTCACAACCAATTCAACCCAACTGTACACGGTTGACCTCTTGCTCTCATACCAAGCCCCTTACACCTCAGAGATAGTCATCAGTGATCCCTCGTCAGGGTCCAGGACCCAATACACATCCTACTTCGTCTCTGGCGGTGACCTGAATCTCACAATATTCGCCTCGTTCCAAGCTGCTCCCTCAACCGGGCCAAACACGCCCCTAGGTTGGGCATCCTTCTATGGCTGGGTCTCTCAGTTCGGTGGAGCGTTTCCCTTCTGGATCAAGATACTGTACGCAGTGCTAGGAGCCCAATTTGCCTTTGTCGGATACAGGTGGATAAAATTCGAGGATGAGCGCAGGAGGATAGAGGGACACCTGCCCCCGTTGGACCGAGGAAACAAGGTCTATCTTTGGACCGAGGTTGTATTCCGCACTCTCGTTGCCGGTTTCGCCATCAGCCTAGCAGTAATGATCGGCGAGGTCTTAGTACTACTGATTGCTCAGTACCTCTTATTCGTCAACTTGGACTTGGTATCGCTCATTGATTTCTTCTCCATATTCTTCGTGGCAGCCCTGGGAACCCTAGTCTATCTTACGAGAGAGGGCCTCGAGCGTATCTTCGACCTCAAACCGATCATGGAGGACTAATTCGTGGCATCTAAGATAAGAGTCGCCTCGAACGATGATCAACTCTCCGAATTCCTCTTTGGATCCGTAAGACCGTGGTGGGACAGACAACCATGGCTTAGGCGATTGTTTGTCATTCCCCTCAAATCAGTCGACAAATCCTACTCCAGATGGAGCAAGGCCAGAGTCTCGCCCAGAAGATTCCGGAAAATCCAAGAACGCCTGGACAGGGAGTATCCACCGGACAAATTCTCGCCCGCAAACCTGATCGGTCGAGACAAAGAATTCAACACTCTCATGGATTCCTTCCGACTCCACGTACTACGACACCCGATGCTCGCAAAATACTTCGGCCGAGACGAACTTCCAAAGGCCATCTGTCTTGCCGGTGATAGCGGAACCGGGAAGACGTTTCTGACCATGGTCACGTTGAGACAGATGCTCCTGGAAGGATATCGCGCCGGCGTGCTAGTTACACCCGTAATCCTGAAGGGATCGGATGTCTACTCGGAATTCTATGGAAAAAGCACCCGACAACTGGGCAGATTCCTAGACTACGCAAGCTCGGTCCCATCAGTCGTGTATATTGACGAGTTCCAGAGCTTCGGTAGAAAAGTGAGAGGAGAAACCGGTGCCGAGATAGAAGATACCCGTCTCCAAGACGAGCTAAATCGTTGGCTCGACAAGATAGTTAGCGGAAAAACCAGGACCCTCGTAGTTGTCGCAACTAATGCCTACGAGAAGATCAGGGAGGACATACGGCGACGGTTGACCAAGGTCAGCCTCAACGATGGAGTGACACGCGAAATGCTTCTTGCCGTTGTAGAAGACTCGATAAAACGAGAGGCCTGGCTAGGCTTGAAAGCGGAAGATCTTCTCGACTTGATGGAGCGAGAGGTCACCATGAGACGAAGAGCCTCACTTACCCCCAGTGATATCCAAGAAATCTTCCGCGAAGTCAGAAAATCCAAAGAAGCTCCACTAAGAGAAAAATTCAGAGACAATCGCAACCTCTCCGCTAGCATCGAGAGACCCAAAATATCTGTCAAAATAGATGACTTTGTAGTTGCGGCAAGGAACATTAAGCTCTACTCCGAACAAGAGAAATCCCAAGAAGTGACAGACGCCGTCTACGTGAGCAAGCCCAAGGTGAACAGAGAAGACGTCGGTGGCTTGCACGATGTCAAGAATAAGATTCTGAACCACATCGCACTAGCCTTCAATCCGTCAATGGCTGAGCTAGGACACCAGTCCAACCCCCGGTTCTTCCTGTTGGGTCCACCGGGCACCGGCAAAACTCTCCTCGCCATGGTAGCTGCTGCAGAGAACAATGTGGGGTTCATCAAGGTCAGAGGCGGCGAACTCATGAGCGGAGCAAACTACATGGGTGACCCGGAGAAAAGGGTCAAAGACCTATTTTCGCTCGTGCGGCAGAAGAGCCCCTGCATACTGCTACTCGACGAGGCGGACGCGATCTTCTGGGGAGGAGATCCGTCGAGCAACAAGATCCTTGCCCAAGTCAAGGCAGAGCTGAGCGAGCTGAGGCCCGAAGACAAGGTGGTTGTTATTGCGACTTCAAACAAGGAACAATTGATCGACCAGGCAACCCGGGACAGGTTCGAACCCAACATCTACTACGTTCACCCGCCCCAAAACGACAGCGAATGGAACGAGGTCGTCGGAATCCATCTAAAGAAATTCAGCAGATACCTACACCCAGAAGTCGATGCGGGCAAAATCACGAAGATGTTCCGACGACAGCGAATTCTTAGCCCAAGAGGCGCCGCAGAGACGGTATCGGAAGCTCACCGCATGTGGGCATCAGAGGTCGCCGCAGCCCGCGAGGTCACACAAGCCAAAGGCCAAGAGACATCGCTTCAAGCTGTCACGCTCAAGTACCAAGATGATCTGGACCGCTTGGATCAGTTACTCGCGATTTACAAGAACGAAGGAAGCCCACTCACGCCAGACCAGGTCACCCAAGACAACTACAAGATACGACTCTTCCACTTCCAGCGCGCCATCTCGAGCCTCGAGTCCTTAGAGGACAAGGAGCACCGGGAAATCGCTGAAGCTTTGATTCTAAACCAAGCAATACCTGGAGTGACGTATGGTCTCTACACGAGTGATAGAGGAAGTGGCGGTATCCTCACTATTCAGTGCACGGTGAGACCCATCAATCCTGGAGAGAGGCACGTATCGGTTACTGGCCAAGCAAGCTCGATGATGATGGGACAGAGCTTCGTGCCCGATGATTCCGTCATTCAAAGCGCTACCAATGCGGTCGAGGCGATCAGATCATGGTTGTGGTTGAAAGCTCGAGCGAACCTAACTAGGTTCCACGTCGCCTTTCAGATCCGATCCATTCTTGAAGGAGCGCCCGGTCAAGGAGTTTCGGGTCCAAGCGCAGGTTATGCGATGCTGAATGCGCTAGTCTCCGAGCTGTCAGGAATCCCGATTCCACAGTCCAGGGTGATGACCGGAACGATAGGGCTGAAGATGGACATCGGACCGGTTGGCGGGCTTGGTGGAAGAGGTAGAGAAGCTGGAAAGCTCGTGGGTATTCTGAAGGCCGAGAAGATCAAGGTTACTGACCTACTGGTGCCCGAGTCCAATTTCAAGAACGCTTCCGACGAGATGAAGATGATTCAGGATGAGGGAATAATTGTTCACCCTATCGCGAACGCGCCGGATGGATGGCCGATTCTCTTCTCGATGAGCGCCGAGGACCTTGCGAAGAGGATTCGCCAATCTCTCATCGAAAGAGAGTCCGTGGTCGATATGGGACCAAGTTCGTCGCGACTCGTTGGAAGTTCGGGGACGTAACCGTTCCCACAACCCCCGTGGTCGGCGAGAAGAGACTATTACACCGACGAAGGTGATCGGGCTCGTGATCACTTGAGTCTTGATCCTGTTGACAAGTCGATCCTTCTGAGCCTCGACGGCCGAGGATTCAATGTACTACGATACTCAGCCATTCCGGAGGAAACCATGACTAGGCTGAGCTTCGAACTCGTGGACCCTAACAGTGGCGAAGGGGCATCTGCTGAGGCTGTCGTCGATCCCAAGCTAGTTGAGGACCTAAACTCCTACCGATCGCAAGGGTCAACAGGCAAAGCGTTCCTGATCTGGATCGATACTGTGAAGGGGGAGGTTAGTTGGCAGCTTAGAAAGATACCGGACCCCTTTGAATGATCCTTCCCCAAGGAACGGATCTAAGTTCGCTTGTGTTCCTCGACGACGTGTAGGAAGTTCTTGAACAAGTCCACACCTCTCAGTGTGTGAGATACTTCTGGGTGGAACTGGACTCCAAATATGGGCCTATTATCATGTCGCATGGCTTCAATTGCACAGTTGCTTGACTTCGCAAGAACACGAAAACCCTCGGGCACCTTTAGCACCTCATCGTTGTGAGACTCCCACGCGGTGAAACTTGGTTTCAATCCCTCAAGAATTCGTCCTTCGTCGATGACCGAAATTTCCACCGGACCAAACTCTGGTTTCCGGGCCGCCTCGGTGACTCCACCAAAGGCCGTGGCAAGGAGCTGGTGTGTGACGCAGATACAGAGCATGGGCAGTTTGACCTTTCTGATCAGTCGGGCCGCATCCGCCAACTCACCAGTCAGTTGGTTGGGGGATCTTACGTTCTGCGGACCCCCTCCCATTACTAGCGCGTCCGGGTTCATCGATTCGAGCTGTTCAAGGGAGACAGATGGCGGCAGTAGCTTGGATTCGACTCCTAGCTCCTTGAGGTTTCGGACGATCAGGTGATTGTACTGACCTTTGACGTATACGACCGGTATTGTGGTCATGTCTTATTCGAACTCGATCGTTCCAGGTGGTTTGGGCGTGATGTCGTAGTACACCCGGCTTACGTCTTCCTCCTTCAAGACCTGTTGGCCTATATCCTTGAGGATTTTCCAGGGCACGGGGGATACTGCGGCCGTCATGAAATCCCGGGTTGAAACCGCCCTCACTAGAATGGATAAGTGTCTTCCGCCTCTTCGTTCCTGGACAAGCAATGCCACCCTAGTGATATCCGAGAATTTTTCCACGATTCCGGTTTGTAGCTGGCGAAGCCTATCTTGGAGCCAGCCATACGTCTCACGGGATTCCTCCGATAGCTTGACGCCCGCAAGAAGCCCGTAGCATCTTTGGTCCCCCTTCACCCCCGTCACTCTGTCCTCGAAAACATCAACATGGACCTCGGACTTTGGAAGTCCAAGTGCTTCAGCGGCAACTTCTGAGAGTGTCTTGAGAGCGGGGTCCTTAGCGAACCTGTTCTCGACGACTGCAGCGAAGTACTGCTCGTAGTTGAAAGGTGCGAGGCTTGTCTCGACGATCTTTGTCGCCTGTTTAAGCACGCGCATCTTTTCCTTGGTCACGTTCCCAATGCATCGAACAAGGAGCCCGGGTCCGGGGAACGGTTGTCTTTCTGACAATTCGCTTGGAAGGTTAAGGTGACGTCCGAGCATTCGCACCTGGTCCTTGTAGAGGTCTGCTAGAGGCTCGACGATTTTGAAACCGTACGTTGCCACGGGGTCTATTCCCACCTGTTCTAGAATATTGTGCTGGGTCTTGATACCACCCTGCGTCTCAATCCAATCCGGAGCGATTGTCCCCTGGAGGATGAACTCACAGCCTTCCTTCTGCGCCTCCTCTTTGAGGACCTGGTAGAAGGTCTCTCGGAACTTTTTCCGTTTTTCCTCCGCCGTTTTCTCCTCTTTCACCGAAGCGAGGAAACGACCACTGGCGCGTACCAGACGCACCTTCAGTGAAGTCGGAGATATGGCCAATCTTTCTTTGACCCGTTCAGGCTCGCCAGATCGGAGGAAGCCTGTGTCTATCATAATCGGTAATAGTTTGTCGCCGAGGGCTTCTCTTGCAACTAGGGTGGCGACCGTGCTGTCAACGCCGCCTGATACGGCTGAGATAACTTTCTTGTCTTGGACGAGTTCGCGGAGCCTTGCGGTCTCTTCCGACAAGAAGCTTGAAGGGTGGAATCCCTGAACCGCCACCGACAACCGTTTGCCCATCTTGGCCTGACCCGGTTGCGCTAATTTATTCCTTCTTTTGCCGCCATTGTCTAACGAGCAAGGTGATCGATCGAGTGCTGAGGAAACTTCTCTAATAGCAATCCGGGAGCCATTCCAAATCCGCGATGTCCGAAGAAGCATCAACCCACCTCATTCGAGTCTCTCAATGAGCAACGCTCAGCTTCGCGTTGCATCCTTTTTGTGGTCTAGGAGAGGATAGAGCTGAAATCGCCTATTTTCAGCCCTGATCTTGAAAAGGGGTGGTCCCTAGATTTCCCTCTAATCGTTCGGGATGCACCCGATGAAATCCCATGATCCGCCCTAGCATCCAAGCCCAGTCTAAGCCCTGAATCACGAGACTCACCCAGAATCCATGCCAGACAGCGAATGACCTCTCCAGACCCCGGGGGGGGTCTAAGCGACTCTACCTCGCGACGCAAGAGTGGACGGTCCGGACTGTCCACTAAAACTAAACTGATTCGCCCAGCACGAGCGACAAACGGCCAAGCTGCCGAACCACAAGTGATGGGGGAAGATCTACGCTTTTGAGATCAAGATCTCAGCGATCTTGCTGAAGGCGTTGAACGAATCAGCCTCTACGAGAGTGAATTTTTGGCCTGAGAGACCGCGAGCGCCTCTTCCATAGGCAATGATCCGCAGCTTCCCCCCCGTATCCTGAATGTGCGTGTTCGCGTCAACGAGCTTCCTTGCAGCAACCTCCGTTATCAGTGGAACCGCCAAAATATCCGGCTTGAACTGTGTAACCTTGCCCGCCACCTGTTCCGGCGAGAGATCTGTTCCCCCGTCAATGGCTGTGAACCCTCCAATCTCAAGCATTGTCAGGAGAAGCGTCTTGTCGAAGCTGTGAGGATCCTCCAACAAAGAACCAACCATAACACGTCCCTTGATCTTTTTCTGATCAATCTTGATCCTTGGTCTAACAGCCGCCAGTGCCTTCTCCGCCGCATCTTCACATTTCTCCACCTCCGCAACCGAATAGCGCTCTACTTCGTGAAGATCCGAGACGATATTCATCGCATCAGCAATCGTATCAACAACATCGTTCGCACTACCACTCTTCGCAACAACCTCCACCGCAACCCTCGCAGCATTCTCATGATCACCTTTCAGAATCAGATCTGTCAACTGTTTCGATCCATCGTCAGGTATCTGCGCCTGTTCTTCAGTAGTCATAGAAGCCCCTCTTCGTCTTCCTTCCCAGCTTTCCTTCCTTGACCATTTCCTTCAAAAGAGGTGTCGGTGTAAACGTTTTGCCGAACTCGACCTCTAGAACCTTCAACGTAGACAACACAACATCCACTCCGATGAAGTCGGCGAGTTGCAACGGTCCCATCGGATGATTCGTTCCCAACAAGAACGCCTTGTCGATATCATCACGCGTCGCCACCTTCTCCTCCAGAACCTTAACGCTTTCATTGATGAATGGCATCAGAGCTCTATTCACTATGAACCCAGTCTTATCGGCGGACTGGACCACAGTCTTCCCCAACGTCTCTACAAAAGACGTCGCGGCCTTGACGGCATCCTGAGACGTGCGCTCTCCCCTGATAAGCTCCACAAGCTTCATCGTCGGAACAGGGTTGAAAAAGTGCAACCCCAGGACTTTCTCCGGACGTTTCGTGGCCGACGCAATCTTGCTGATACTAATCGACGAAGTGTTCGAGGCCAGAATCGTGTTTTTGGGACAAACCTTGTCTAAGGTGGAGAAAACCTGTTCCTTGATCCCAGTATCTTCAAAGACCGCCTCCACCACTAGGTCAGCGTTGCTGCACGCCTTCGCAAAGTCTACGCTTCCCTGCACCTTCGCGTGAATCTGAGACGCTTGCTCCTTGTTGATATGCCCTCGACTCAGGTTCCTTTGCACGTAGTCGTCGACTCGGTGCATTCCTTGGTCCAAGAGCTTCTGGTCCTGCTCGATAACCGTCACACTGTGTCCTGAAGCCGCAGAAGAGTAAGCTATACCTGAGCCCATTGTGCCCGCGCCAACGACGACGATGTTCATCTGTCTCTTAACCTACGCTAATTCGATTGGCTCATAGGGTTTTCCACGACTGCAAGAGATGAGGATATGAGCGGAAGATTTTCGTCGTAAGGTGTAACTCCGCTCAGAAAGCTCGGGAGCTTCTCAACCGAGACGAGCACGACGCCTTCAGAGAGTTGGTCGCGCGGTTCGGACAGGGTCAAAATTACAGGAAGCGCCTGCCGCTCTCTGTCTCCTTGAAGCATCTTTTCCACTGGCTTGGCAAGGAGGTGCAGCGTGGCGTTTCGTTGGTGCTTTGCAGCTAGCCTGAATTTCGAGAGATAGCCAGGAGTATTCCAGTGTTTGCAGTCCATGGTAATCATCACATCGCCTCGGATCCCGACAACATCTATCTGCCAAGCTCGACCACCTCCTTGCACTCTCACATTCTTCTCGGTCTGAAACCCAGCCTCCTCAAGACACTCCCCCGCAAATCTCTCGAACTCCTGCCAAGTGAGGGCTAGTGCAGACTCTCGTAACCGTCCAGCCCGAGCGATACCCAGAGCAAGTTTGACCCGAAATCCTGGACTGAGAGAAACCCAATTACCGTCATGCTCAATCCGAGCATTTGTGAGGGCCTTCCTTGCGAAGGACTCACTTGTCTTCGCACTTGAGGCGATATCCTCTACCTGAACTCTTTTCTTATCCTTGCTTAACCTGAGAGTCTCAATCAAGACCCTAACAGTTCCTTCACCGATAGGAGGAGGCATTTGCTATTCTTCTAGAAGGGAGAGAAGGCGAAAGTAAGCACTAACATGCCGAGCGCGAGGACATAGAGTAGTTTCCTCGAGTTGCTTACGGGACTGATGTCATCCAACGGCTCAACGCCTGCGAACCCTCGACGCGAAAAGAACATGAAGGCCAAGATCAGAATCCCGAAAGTCCAATACCCAGAGACGAAGAGTAACAGGAGTCCCACCACGCTCGCAACCCGATGCCCATTAGCACCGAACACAGCTCGAGAGATGTGCCCGCCGTCAAGCTGCCAAGCAGGAACAATATTGAGGAACGTCAGAAGCGCACCTATCTGGGCCGCAAAGAAAAGCTGACCGTCCAAGAAAACACCAGGCCTCACAGAGCTCGTAAGCCCGGAAACAATTATCAAAATGAGAGGCTCACTCGGCCATATACTAAAGTCAATGTTGGAG
>VBBD01000077.1 GCA_005882895.1 Candidatus Bathyarchaeota archaeon
GGAACCCTTCCGTTACCTGCCCGAGGCTTCTTGCAAGCTCCACACGAGCGGTCTCCATGTACTGGAGATACGTCGCGTGGTTGACGTGGCCCATTACGTCGATGTCCCGAAACTGGACTGGTAGTTCTATGCTAAACTTCACTTGTGATGCCTCGAAGATGTATAGGAGGCTTCCGCATCGTAACAGAAAAGAGATCGCCCCTTATGTTTGATTGGACTATGGGAAAGAAGATTCTGCCTGCTACCAAGCGGACCATTCCGCGACCGTTCAGCTTCGAGTGGGGGAAGGGCCAGGTCATAGAGGAAGCTTCGATCAAGGTTCAGATGAACCAGCATAGCTGGGAGCCTGCTGTCCAGCTTCTCCGGTTCGATGACGGCTCCGAGACTCTACGGTTCTGTGTATTCCATGGGAAACAGTTCTCTCGAATGCCGCTCCTGATCAGCCCTGACGAACTTGACACGCTCTTCGAAGAAGCTTCAAAACATCTTCAGATCAGGACACGGCTAATGAAGTCGGCAAGTCGGTTGCGATGAAGGAGACATGATTCATCAGCTTAGGATCTACGAGATTTTCGACCAAAACAAGGAAGCGTTTCACAACAGGTTCCGCGACCACGCCTGGCGGATCATGCGATCCTACGGGTTCAACATCCTCGGCACGTGGGAGACAAGGCTGGGAGACAGGACAGAGTTCGTCTACCTACTCGCCTGGCCGGATGAAAAGACTATGCGACACGCCTGGGAACAGTTCAGGGCCAACGAAGAGTGGAAAGAGATCAAGAAAATCACCAATGCTCGACACGGCGACCTTGTCGGAGAAATCCAGGATCGAATGCTCACCCCGACAAGCTACAGTCCCGATCAGTAGAAGACTTGCCGGCATTGTTGGATTTGATACGTTTGAGACGGATTATTGCTATTGTGAGGATTGCGGCTGCGAGTACAGACATCAGACCAAGATGCGGAGCAAGCAAGGCCAATCGATTGACAGGTACAGTGCTACCGCCAACAGTTGGAGAAAAGGACAATTCTTGAAGAAGTCTCGCCCCGGGACACCAGACGTTATTGGGTAGGAAAGCGCCGCCGACTTCACTCAGATGATCTTGCACATCCTGAATGTTTGCTTGGCAGACCTCAACCGTGATCTCGGCAAACTGTATTGTTGAGGAATTGAGATAATAGCTCCAGGGAGGATTATACGGTGCTGGACTTTTGATTAGGCTACCTATGATACTCTTCAAAAGAGGGTATTTTCCTGCCAGGATGTCTCTTGCTTGTTGAATTGTTGTAGGATCTGTTAGTCTGATAACGAAAGTCGATGGTGTTGCATCGGTGAATCTGAAATAGGCTTCAGTACTATTCGAAACTTGAATCGGGTTGGGCCCACTTGCTGACGTACTCGACGGCTGTTGGAGAATCGTTACGATGAGAAGTACAGTTAAGCTAATCTTGACGAGTTCGGGAATTCTGATTCGCAACGGCCTTTCCTAGACGGTCGATTCAGCGCGTCGGTAAGGAGAATGCTCCTGAGTTGGCAATCCTTCCGCCGGAAGAGTTGGATTGCCCGTATAACGGCTTTTCGATGCGGTCAGGTTTTCCGACTCGTCAGGGAGATAGTGTTTTCGGCTTCGCGAGAATCCGTGAACGGCAAGGATGACACTGAGGGCACCTGTGAATATGGCTAAGGCCAGAATGGTCGGAGGCGGAGTTGTTGGTGGAGGAGGTGGGCCGGTTAGGGTTTCAGGGGCGAAATGTGCAACATATGTAGGAACATGTCTCAGACCGTAACCAGACCAAGTAGGATAGGAAACTCTGTAGATGAGCTTGGACGTGTTATAGTTGAGATCTGAGGTTTCTGGTAAGCCAGCGATGTCCGGCAGACTGGCTTTGACGTAGTCTTGCACTCTGATCAGTTGCAAAGCTCCTTGGCCTTGGAAGGCGTTCGGTGGCAAAGAGCCGCGTGGTGAGGCAGCGTATGCGACTGGGTAGTTCACGGCTGGATTGGTTAGGAGTGTATAGTTGTCTTTGAACAGGAACTCATATGCTAGCACATTCTGCACTGTAACTTGGGCTACATCAACCAGCTTCGGGGCTGGGGTTGTCTGCGAATCGTACGGAAGACTGTTAGCAAGTACCGTGAATTGCTTAGATGAGACTGCAAGAGTGAAGTGCAGCAGCGAGAAACTAAGACCTCGCAGTGTAACGTTGGGGAGAGTCGGGGGCGTGAGGGTTACATTGCCGATTTCATAGCTGGTCTTCAGGAAAGTCCTGTTACCATTGAGAGAATAATCATAGAACAGAGAGACGTGATCGATCTTCAAGACAGAAGCCGGCAATCCTCCTCCATACCCGTAGCCCTGAGCTGGGTCCGCTTTGATGAGGTCTCCCTGCACAGAACCATAGGTTACGCCCCAGGCGTAGTGAGGAACACCGTTACTGACGGTTTTCTGAACGGCGGTAGTAGCGAAGGTATCGGAGGCGTTCATAATTATCGTGTACAAAAGCTCTGTCCGGGGTACTGTGTAATTTGCGTCGAGGAAACCGTTCCCGTTAGTGTCATTGTAGACTTCCATTGCCATTAGAGCGTTTGCGACAAAAACACGGGAGCCCGAGGATGTATTGTATGATTGACCCACAAACGCAGATACCGGTGAGGGTCCTTGGTTAGAATGTAATGCGAGAAATATGGTATGAGTACCGTTGATGTTAACCCACGTATACCATGCTTGGAGGGATGCGAAGACTTGAACATCCCCGCTCGCGAATTCTTGTGATACAGGGATTGAAGAAGACTGTGCTCTGGACGACGGAACCACGGACGCTTGCACGAAAACAGCAGAAAGTATGACTGCCATCTCCATCAAGGTCAAGCTCACTCTGGATATTCGCATGGATCGTCTCAACTAACAATGGGTGCCGCTCGATATAATGCGATGCCATCGAATCCGCGTTCAACAGTGTCGAAGCAGAACGTCACTGTTCGAGTTGTTGCGCGAACTTTGGCCTCGCCTTCCAGTCTTGCCAAGACTCATACCAGAAGGCTGCAGCGGATCCGGCGTTCAGAGCGAGAGCTGCGAGGGCAATTGGCGAAGAGAGGAATTCTCTGAGCAATGCGGAGTACAATATCGAGACCACTGTTGTGGCGGACGCGTAAAATACGTGCCGTGGTACGAAGGCTCCTCTTATGATTAGGAAGTTTCTGATGAGACCGACCCTAACACGGGTTTTGATCCGATAGTCACCCAGAGGGTCTTTGAGCACTAACCCGGCACTTTCGAGCTTTTGCAAATGGAATAGAGCGGAGCTAGGACTCGAAAACCCCATTGCCTGTTGAATATCCCTCAGTCGGACGCTGTCTCCATGGCGTGACTTGACGTAAACGTAAATCAGCATCGCGGTCTCCGAGAGCTTCACACTTGTTACCTGGAGGAGAGCGCTAGTGCTGTTATTTCGATGTGATAGGTATCCGCATAGCCCAACCAGAGCAATCAAGAGGTTCGGATTGATATAATCCGATGCCTTTGAAACGCTATTCAATAGTATCGAAAGCTCCTTTCGGAATCTCTGTGCGACTCTTTCGGACAATTCCATTATAGACTCATGCTGACCGAATATCCGGGTTGGTAGAATGAGAACCATGACGGGCTCTAGTGCTATAGTCCCGCTATCCATGCGGCACGTTAGTCAGGCTACTTTACCTTTAGAGCGACCAAAGTCTTCAACAACTTGACTGAACAGTAACAATCATAACTTATCCAGCAATCAAACGCGCTCGAGAGGAGGCGTGTGGAATGGGGTCTAGAGCTTCCTTGGCTCGAATGCCAGTCTTCCTCCTAATCGGGATCATCTTGTCGAGCACCCCACTTGCCTCTAACACCTTTCCTTGGTTCCAGTCCTCGGCCGCAGCCAGCCCGATAAGTCCTCCCACCTTGAACACCGACGCGATCAACGCCTCAATGAGACAAGTCCTCACATGGGACAAATCAAGAGTTCTTCCTAATGGCACCGCGACACTTCAAGGGACCTCGAACAATCTCTGGGCAACATCCCTAGTAGGAAGAACTATGACCTACCTACAACTGGAAATCGGCAACTCAACGACCGGGACAATTATCCAGAACATGACTAAGGCAGAACACATTCTGCTTCAGAATCCGTCCTTTATCAACTACGGAATATGGTCCCCTGCAAACCTCAACGCACAGTTCCAAGTGCACCTCGACGCACAGAAATTCCTGTCAAGAACCTACGGGCTGACGCTCGACCCGACCGCAAGGTCAGACCTGATCAATGTCACCCAGAACATGCATCTCAATCTGCCTTCCAGAAGCGATTATTTCGACACGGTCGCCTGGACCCTCTCGAATGCAGTCTGGTTCGCATACTATAACGGGTCTACGCTACCCCCGGCCTCAGACTACACAACAGCAGTCCAAGACCTGAACACTAACTACAACCAGACAGGGGCCACATCAGCAACCGCGGACCCGCTCATCGACTTTGCCAAGCTTCTCCGCTTTCTCAAGCCAATCACTTACACTGACAGCTACTTCAGACTCCAAGGCAATTCTCTCAGCCAATCCTATCAGACACTAGAGACAGGTCTTGCGAACCAGCTTGTCAGGAGACAACGGTCAGACGGTAACATCGTCACGGTCAACGCCTTCGAATCCTACCTTGTAGAGGATTTCGCGAGAGATCTAGACTCAAGCGTCTACCTCCACAACAATCTGACCTACGCATACTCGGCGTACCGGGCCGAGTCTTACCTTACTAGCTTGTATCTCCAGTCTAACGGGAACTTTTCCCTTCCGAACAATGGAGAAGGACTGTACCCGACGGGCACCTATCACATGCTCTCGATCGCGAACGACCTCAGATCATGCTCCAGCAACGCTTGGTATAATATCCTCATTTCCTCATCGAAACTACTCAACTACACTCTAACAACACAGTATCCAGATGGGACTTTCAGATTCTTCCTCAACATAACCAACCCCGGCAACGCATTAACAACGGTCAATACCGTAAGCGGTATCGTCGACTCGTACCTAGTAATTCATGACACGAACGTACTCTCCCCCGAGACCCCGGTCAACCTTGCCGGCTGCCAAACCATCTCATCTCCCTCTCTATTCCAGAATCTCTCCTGGCTCTACATCGTCATCCCCCTCGCCCTAATCGTCGCGGTCGCCATCGCATACGAGAGAAAACACAGGGCGAAGTATCATGGACTGGTGGAAAAGTGAATTGCGGAAACTCTCGCTCCGGAGACTCGGCGAGACCGCGTTTCTCATCACGTTCCTTCTAATCTGGCTACCTCGAGCGATCCCCAACCAATCAATAATCGCATTTCTCTGGCCCATCTACCACTGGTTCGGAGTAGACTACTACATTCCACTGGTTAAGGCTCCTGGCGTACTCATTGGCTCCATCCTGGCCTGCTTCGTCGCGGGTTTCGTAAGGGAATATGTGGCGGACTCCAAGGCTATCGCCAAGATCCCAACGAGAATACACGTGACTGGAATAAGAGGAAAGACAACTACTACGAGACTCATCGGGGCCGCACTTAGAAACCGCGGCTGGCGGGTAGTAACCAAGACCACGGGAAAGGCCGCGACGCTAATCGACCCTGAAGGAACAGAGCGTGGAATCCGTGGTCACCGTGAACAGCCTAACCTCAGAGAACAGCCTAGAATAATCGAGAGTGTAGCCGACGCCGGCGGCGCAGACGCGATAGTATTCGAATGCATGGCCATCCGGCCAAAGAACATAATCGCAGAAAGCAAGGTCGTTAGATCAACAATCTCAGTGATCACAAATGTCCGTGCCGATCACCTAGACGTCATGGGACCATCATTGGAAGATGTTGCATGGAACCTTTCGGGAATAGTCCCAAGCAACGGTGTCGTTGTGACTGCGGAGAAGAAGTACATACCGATCATCAGAAAGAGAGCAGAAGAGAAGAATGCGAAAGTCGTTGAGGTCGACCCTGACACTGTCCCGGACGAGAATCTCTCCAAGTTCTCCTATATGATCTTCAAGGAAAACATCGCTATAGCGCTCAAAGTCTGCGAACTACTCAAAGTCCCACCGGACGAAGCGCTGAAGGGAATGTTCGACGCCAAACCCGACCCGGGTCTAACACGGATCCTGAATGGTATGATCGCCAATCACGACGTGAGGCTCATCGCAGCCTTCGGCGTCAACGACGTCGACTCGACGAGGCTCGTATTCCAAGAACTCAGCCGCCGACGAGTCATAGAAGAACAGAGAATGCTTGTCGGAATGTTCCACGCGAGAGAGGACAGGGTTACGAGAACTTTAGAATTTGCCCAAGTCATGGCGCAAATGCCGTTTGAGAAAATTCTCGTTGTGGGAGAAATGACGAACCTGTTCGTAAGCCAGGCAACCCGAGAAGGCTACGCGAAGGATAAGATTGTGAATTTAGGAACTGTCGACCCTCCAGCAATCATGGATTTCCTCTCGAAGATGCCTCTCAAAACAGATCAAGCCCTAACCCTGTTCGGCTGTGGGAACATGATAGGAATTGAGGACTTCATCGACGCGTTCGAGAAGCTGTCTGAGAAGCCAGACTCACGCCCCGTGGAGTCTCGGAATTAGATGGTAGTCTACGGAGTTACCCTCGACACTGCCGAGGTCGCTATTGCGTTAGGAATCGGCGTTAGCATGCTGTTCTATGAAAAACAGAACCTCGTCCCCGGAGGAGTCATCGTCCCGGGCTACGTAGCTCTAACCCTCGACAGACCCTACCTGCTACTCTCGACATTTGCGGTCGCAATCATCACCTTGTTCGCGCTCAGAAAAGTTGCAGGATACGTTGTGCTCTTTGGAAGAAGAAAATTCTCGTTCATGATGCTGATGAGTTTCGTAATCACGTGGGGAATCCAGTCCCTCGTAGCACTCGCACTCACCTACGGCCAAGTAGCAAGCGTCGGACCAACCGGAATCTTCCAGGTCATCGGATTCATCATACCCGGGCTAGTCGCGAACAGCATGGAGAGACAGGGAATCACCAAAACGATCTATGCTCTGACAATCGTCTCCGTCATCACGTACGTAATACTCTATGCCATCACCGGAAAGTGATCATGCTCCTTTGTCCGCTCGAGCGAAAGAGAGACCGGGAAGAGTTATACCGATAATTCCTGTAATAATTCTGCTCGTAATAGTCTCGACTTTTTCCTTGCCGGTTCATCACTCGTCGGTCAATTCCCCTCAGCTCCCGCCGACAGGTATCACATGGGTTACGGAGCCACTGCAGCAGGTCTACAATCTGATACAGAGCAGGTTCATCGGACTCATACCTGGAAATTACACTGAGCCCTCCTCTTCAGAATATTCGATGATGAGCACAATTTTCGGATCTATTGACAGCGGGGTTTCCCAAAACGACGCGGGTTCGATCCTTAGCGCATCCAACTTGGCAACACAGCTGGAGTACCAGTTGATCCCGGTGAACGATTCCTCAACTGGCAACAAGTATTACGTCTTAATGGAAACCACAACCGTAAACCGAGGATGGGGATCGTACCTATTCGCAGCTGAAAGGAGTCCCTCGACAACCCAAGTCATAATGGAAGCCCCACATCCAGTGACGGACTTCAACAGCCAAGAGATAGCTTACACGATCTTCACCAGCGCCTATCCACACGTTACGGCTCTCTTAGTAGCAGGTGTAGAGAGAACGTTCGATCCAAACGGTCAGACCGACATGGCTCACAGAACACAAAGTATCTTCGAGACAGCCCATGAAGCCTTCACCAAATTTGGTTCAGTGATAATACAGATCCATGGCTTTGACGCGGCCTTCCATCCCACAGAACCCTTGGTGGTTCTCAGCGATGGAGACGGGGGTATCAACGGGGCCTTACAAGCGATCGCGTCCAACCTCGAAGCTGATAACCTCTCCGTAGGAATCTTTGACGGTTTCATCCATGAGAAACTAGGCGCCCAAAAGAACATCCAAGGTCGCTATGCAAGAGCATTCGGGGCAGGCTTCGTACACTCCGAGATCTCGTCGCTCGTAGTCTACAATGCCACCCTGATCGCGCTATACGAGAACTCTCTCGCGAAATCAATCGTGGACAATTTTGGTTTTCCAGCTTATCAGATCGATATCAAGATTCCAATCATAGCGCTCGGAATCATGAGCTTCTTCTTCGTTGCGGGCTACAGACTTTCAAAAACCAACCCTGACTAGCCAAACGGATTTATTACCGGAACTAGAAAAGGGTCTGACTCAACGAGCTCGTTCCAAAAGAACAGGATGCTGGGTCCGAAGCATTTCTTAAGTCACCGTCGAGGGCAGTCCTTCCGCGACCCGCGGGCGAAGAACCCTTAAGAAACCGCTAGACAGTTATTAGCTTCAGAGGAAAATATCGTGAAGTCGCAAAATTATTCCACTGCCTTTACAGTAGACCGAACTCCGGAGGAAGTCTTCGCTGCCATCAACAATGTTCGTGGATGGTGGTCCGGAAACATTGAAGGCAGTACCAACACATTGGGCGATGAGTGGACGTATCGTTACAAAGACATCCATTATTCCAAACAGAAGATAACAGAACTGATTCCTGGCAAGAAAATCGTTTGGCTTGTTTTAGACAGCTACCTCAATTTCATTGAAGACAAAAGCGAGTGGAACGGCACAAAAATCACTTTTGAAATCGGTAAAAAAGGTGACAAAACCGAAGTCCGCTTTGCTCACCTGGGTTTAGTTCCCGAAGTCGAGTGTTACGATGCCTGTTCAAACGCATGGGGCGGCTATGTTAACAGTAGCCTGCGGACCCTAATCACTAAGGGTAAAGGGCAACCCAACCGGAAAGAGAAAGCGGTTGGGGAAAAGAAGACCGTTAAGGCCAAGCCGATCAAGAAGAAAAACCAGAAGCAGTAATCACCAACCGGGGTGGACTAAGAGGCTGGTTGGGACGCGGACGGATTCCCTTTGCCAACCAGCTGAACGGGCGCGTTACTAGGGATAAAGACAGGTACAATCTGTTTAACATTTTTCAACCATGATTCTCTTGCCGGCGATGAACTCTCAGCTCCCGCAGGGTCTCGTGCTAATCGCAATGTCCGAGATCGTTGTCGGTAGCCTCGGGAATTGTCTTCAGCCTAGCCTTTTTCCTGTTGAACGTGTCTGACTGGAGCCCCATTATGGCTTGCTTTACGCTCCTGTGGATCTTGTCATGGTTTGCGTTTCTTCGCCAGAAAGAGTGGGCTTGGAAGCTGGGAATGGTCCTGTCGCTCGTCTCCCTCCTTGGCTCGAACCTCTTCTTCTCTCTTGTCCAGTCGTTCCTGTTCATCGTCGGTCCGGGCCTCATCTTCTGGCCTTTTGCCATCATCTATCTAACCCGACCCAGAGTCAAGAATCTGTTCGTTAGAGCAAATACGCCCGATATGGCTTCTCAACGCACAGCATAATCGGAAAACTCTCTTAGTGGCTTTGACCTTTTCGTCCTCTGCGGTCGATTGACGTGAACTACTAGTATCTTTTGGGGTTATTCAGTGTCTATGGCGACGCGGTTATTTCAGGGATGGTCAGAAATCGCTGGACGAAGGCAAGTGACTTGTCGGCGACCTCCCGCCAACCGTGGTCGATCGTTATCGAGTGTCCCCGGTCTGGGATCTTTTCAATCTCGGTCAGGAGGTTGTCGCCTTTCTGCTGGTTGTACGTCGCGTTCGCAATCGCCCATGGCACGACGTGATCTTTCTCCCCGTCAAGGATCAAAAGCGGCCCGCGTTCAGGGTTCTTCTCGACCTTCGCCTCGGTCCAAGGATTGAGGTTCGCTGATGCAGCTTGGAAGAGCGTCTTGCCGGATGCTGGCACGGCGAACTTCTCGTAAAGCTCTTTGGCTTCATCTTCGCTGACAGCGTTGCCGAAGGCGTATCGGAACTGATCGAAGGTTAGCGGAACGGCACGATTCCGGTTTGAAGGCTTGTGCAATACCGGCCAGGCAGACTTGAGCGAAGAGATCGGAAGGGGAAGCACTCCGCGGAACGGAGCTGGGTCAACGGCAACAGTGACTGCCGCAAGTCCGCGTCCAGCAAGGATCTGCGCTATGAGGCCACCAAACGAGTGACCAATAATCGCCGGCTTTCTATTCAATCCCCGGACAATCTGTTCGAAATGATCTGCCACCTCGCCAATCGTCTTTTTGGCGAAAACTTCAGGCTTCGCGTTGGCTTCCTCGACCGTTTCAGGATCGTCAGGCCACCCGGGCGTTAGCGCGGTATAGCCGGCGTCCTCGAAGACCTTCGCCCAACGGTCCCAGCTGCTAGGAAGCAACCAGAGGCCGTGGATGAATACGACGGGAGGCCGACCCGTCGCGTTCGCCCGTTCTACCTGTTGCATTTCGTGTTCGACGATCGTCGTCGCGCCTGTCTGGGGAAGATTGGAAGCTTTCATGGCTGGCGGAGGCAGGGACGAGCGGTTTAAAGCTATTCATAACGAATACTTGTAAGCAAACACAGGAATGTTCAGGCCGCGCGACTCGAGTACGCCCCCGGCCCCCCCCGAGAAATCGCCGATATTCGATTTTCAAAACCGTGTTTCAGAAATGGTGTTTCAAAAAACGGTTTCAAAAAGTGTGAATCCGAGAACGATTAGCAATTATCGATCTCCAATTGTGATTGTATGTCCAATTTTTCGGATACTGGAGCAGGTTACGAAGCTGGTAAAGGCGAGTGTGAGAATAATGAAGGAAAAATCCCAGAAACAGGAAGATTCTGGGCGATTTGACTAGTTGAATTTTTTCGGGGGGGTCTCACGCGTGTCGGATTTCGGAGAAGCGTCCACTTTGGAAATTCTTCTTTGCCTAGGGCCCAGCTTGTTGAAGGGCAGCTTCGTTTGGCTTCCAATCGCCTGATGCCCATGGAGGCTTCACGTCTTTCAGCCGTAGTGCTATGAAAAAGCCTAGAACTCCGATGAGCGCCGCGGCCAACATGGCGACTTGAAACCCTGCTACGACTCCAGCTGTGTTAGTGGAAGCATTGGCATTACCTGCTGCAGGAGGGTCGAAGGCTCCGGCGATCGTCAAGAGGATGGCAAGCCCGATGGGGAAGCCTACCCGGGACGATGTGCCGACCACTCCTGAGGCCAAGCCTTCCTCTCCTGGGCGAGTCCCAGCGACAGCGGCGATGTTGATTGCGGGAAATCCGATACTTGCCCCTAGTGCCCATACGAGCAGTCCGGGCATTAGCACGAAAGCATTCCCGTTAGGCGACATGGGAGTGAGAAGAAGGGTTCCAACTGATATCAGAGCGCTTGAGACTAGGAGGGTGCGCTTGGCGCCGAACCTGTTGACCAGACGTGGAGCTACCCAACCCCCGACGATGAAAAAGGTGAGTGCTGGGGGCAGCGTCAGCAGGCCTGAATAGAGGGCCGAGTAGCCCAGCACGTTTTGGAAATACACTGGCACGATGAACCCGACGCCGCCCACGATAGAAGTCAAGACTAGCGCAAGAGTGTTCGCGGTGAGGACGGATCCTCTTCGGATAAAGTCGAGCGGCATTAAGGGAGCCTTTGATCCTGATTCGATGAATACGAAGCCGGTGAGGACCAAGGCTGAGAAGATTAGCGGGATGAAGCTCCACCCGGATGCGAAGCCGAGCGCGGCAGCGTTAGTCAACCCGTAGATTAGGAGAATTATGCCTGAAGTAACGGTGAGAGCTCCTGGAACGTCCAGAGGCTGGTTCTTGAGCCAGCCGCCGCCACCAGGCAGGTATCTCAGGCAGAGTAGGACCGTGACGATTCCGATGGGCACATTGATGAACATCACCCATCGCCAACCCAGGAATGTTGTCAATGCTCCGCCAGCAACGGCGCCCGCTGCGAATCCTCCTGAGAGTACTGCGACCAGATATCCCAGCGCCTTGTTCCTCTCGGGGCCTTCACGAAATATCCTGATGAAAATTGCAAAAGCGGTGACAGTCGTCATCGCTGCCCCTATACCCTGAACTGCTCTTGAAACGACCAGGGACAACAGGGAAGGAGCAATTCCGCCTGTGAACGATGCGATCGAGAATATGACTAGCCCGGCAACGAAGATCTTCTTCTGCCCATAAATGTCCCCTGCCCTCCCCATCAACAATAGGAAACCTGCGACAGTGATTGCATAGGCTCCATAGATCCACTGACTGTCGGGGATGGAAGCCGCGAACTCGGTTCTAATCGAAGGAAGCGCAACGGTCACTATTGACGCATCGATCACATCCATGAAAAACGCCGCCATAACCAATAGGAAGATCAGACGGATGTGAGGAACAGGAGTCGCAACACTCATTGATGGTTGGCTCAACTTTGTGGCTCTTCCTATTATGGGAGGGTACTTGTTGACGGGATCGCGACGAGGTTAGTCACGTATAGCGTCAAGTTGGGTTTTCAAAATAGGACCAATTGAGTAGGCTCTTAAATCCTGTCTCTAAGCCGGCTGATATTTTCCAGTGGGCTCAGAACCTTACGAGAAACGCGAACTTACTCGTGACTGACTAAGCAAACATGTTGGCCCATTCACGAATGTACCAATTGCTAAACATCCCGTTTTTGAAAAATGGATCGCCGTGTATGTATTCTTCCGCTGCACTACGCGAGCTGAGAACAGCCATAGTGCTTAGTGGTTCTCCGGTCTTGTCCAGGAAAGCTCCTGACATTAGAAGAGAACCTTGTTGATGAAGCTCTCTTGAGCGTGCCAGATGAGCAGCAATCTGATCGGGTGCTTTTGCCTTGGCCTCTTCGAAGCTCTTGTACTTGAGTGAGACGAATACCACGTAGTAGACAGGTTGCTTCTTAGATTCCTCCATGTTCGCTTAAGCGCCGGATGAGAGATTATGAGGCTATCGCCTCCGCACAGACCCCGAAGCACTCCGTATTGACGCGAACCAATCATTCTTCTTCTGACGAGGATATTGGTAGTCTTCAACCTGATTCTGGACAAGAACTGGTCCTAGGCTCAGCGAAGTAAACTTCAGTCGAAAAGTAGCGCCAGAAATGGAATTATTGAATGTTGTTGTATACTTTTTTCTGTAAATTTGTGTCTTTTCGCTTTTTGGTTTTCCACAAAAGCAAGGAATAAGAACTCAACGATCTTTCAATCGATCTCAAATGGAGCAATCGATCTCCGTAACAGCGGCAAGATTTCAACACCGAGACCTCGCCATCCTAGTAGGAATTCTCTCAGGAACGCTCTTGGTAGTTTTCGCGTCTGAAAACCCATTGTCAAATTTCCAACCGATCGATCTCGTGATCTTCTTCTCGGTTCCCGCTCTCGCAGGCGCCATCGCCGGATTCGCATCCGCCGGCCGCTCAATGGAGAACGGAGCAGTCGTCGGAATCATCATTGGACTCGTATACGCGATCCTAAACGGACTCCGACTTGGCACCACAGCAGCCGGACAACAAGTCCTCTTCCTGATCATCACAGTCCCAATATGGGGATTCCTAGGAGGCTACGGTTCCGTGCTGGCCCAGCGGACCCTAGAACGCAACCCACTCGAGAATCCTGTTCTGCCATGGCCAGACGCCACCCCGCGAGCCGGAACTATTCAAGGGCCTAAGATCTGTGAAAACTGTAAGGCAGCCAATCCGGCAGACGCTCTATTCTGTAAGAACTGCGGATCGAAACTTGGCTTGGTCTCCTCTCGTGCCTGACTATGGCAAAAGTAGGAGCCGGATTGTTTCGATCATTGGAGGCTGAAACAGCTCCAAGTTCTGATAATGCACGCGTCTGAGAAGTTCTCAGTGTCATACGGCGATATATCAGAATCAGATATTATCGAAGTTCGAGAATATTCCCTGGCTGAACATTCCATATAACCCGTGACACCAGCTCCCCTGCCCAGTGATTATCACTGTCAGGACACCTGATCTCACCACGAACAGTCCTCAAAATCACGCTCCTCATAGCCACGATGTTTCTGGGCGCAGCCTCATTCCTTGGACCGGCCGCCAGAGCCGCAACACCCCCAGGAAGCACGATTACAGACACTCAGCCAAGCACCTCATGGGAAGGACATTTCTACGCTCTCGCCTTCACCGCGGACCCTGCCCAGTGCCCTGGAACCGTTGACACCGCGAATCTTGTCTGCGACCACTTCTACCTCAACATCAAC
>VBBD01000063.1 GCA_005882895.1 Candidatus Bathyarchaeota archaeon
TCCCGAGGATCTGCCTCGGCGAGATGTAGACAGGGTCGTCTCGACCAAGATAGGTCGAAAGAATTCTGCCTAGCCCGATTTTCGGAGTCGGGGCAAGCGAGGGGGTAAGGAGCCCGGCATTATAGATGGATGTGAGAGATCCGGTACTTCTTCGTTCGATGACTGAAACTTCGTGTCCGTCCCTCATCAAGTAGTGTGCGCAAAAGAGTCCGGTTATTCCCCCGCCTATAATCGCAACATTCATTGTCTTTTCAACAACTTCTTCCCGTTACCTGGTCGAAGCTTTGCCTCGCGGAGCAATATCTTAGCAAGTTTCGGTGTGATCTCGAAGACGCCTGCTTCCGTTCTAAGAGTGAGAGTCTGCCTTCCGGCGAGCACCATCCGAGCTTTCACGCGAATGACTCTGTTCATTAGTTCTTCTTCGGAAACTATGTGAAGCGGTCCCGTTGATTGGCGCGGACGATTATGCCAAGACAAAGGAAATTGTTCCCCTTTATGGAAGCACCATTACTTGGACCGCCTAATCGCAACTACCTTGAGAAGCTAATGAAGCTCCTGCGGTATGGGTAGTAAACCGGATCTGCCTTTCCAACTCTCACAGCCATCTGAATCTTTTCCTCACCTCTAATTTCGGCGAGCTTGTTGAATTCCTCCTGCAACTCTTCATCCCGGAAAATTTCTTGCTGATCTGAACCACTACATCCAAGGCTTGACGATATCTTCGCTCATTGTAAAGAGAGAAAACCTGGTCCCTATAGCCAGAGAAGGTGCCTCTCTCCATGAGGAATGCACCTAGTAATATCGACGAGAATCGGTTAAGAGGTTTCCTTGCCGATCGGTACAGGCTCTCGATCTCCAGCCTGAATCCCGGGCCAGCGGGAGAGGAATCGTTTTCCTACATAGCGGCCACAGTAAATCGCGGCCCCTGTTTCGTGAGGCTCCAGCGGAGACACTGGCAGCCCCAATCGGTCACGTCATTCGCGAATTCGTTGATGGCCGCAATGGTCCTGCGCGAGAAGGCCCTCCTCCCGCAAGTGGTGGCCCCGTATCCAACGAGGCAAGCCCGAGCCGTTTGCGGATTCGCCGGCTACACTGTTGCGATCTTCCCACTCATTCAAGGAAGGACTCTATTCAACACTAGGCTTTCGATCTGTGACGTTGCTGAAGTGGCGCGACTGCTTGCAAGGCTCCACAGTGTGAACCCGAAGTCGGGTTTTCCGAGGCTATTGAAAGAACAGTTCAAAGATCCGTTCAGAGCAAACATTCTCCGCGTGTTGAGGGACACCAGATTGTGTAGGCGAATTAACAAGATTGACCCCTCCCACAGAAGGGCGTTGCAATTGCTGAACGACCATCGAGAAACGATTCTGGAGGCACAGAGAATAATGGCTAGGCTGAGATCGCAGATCCGGAAAGTACGGCCGAAACTGGTTCTCACGCACGGAGACGCAAACCTTGCTAACTTCATCAAGGATAAGCAGGATCGTCTGTATCTAACGGATTGGGGAGATGCTGGACTTGGACCTGCAGAACGAGACCTGTTCCACTTCTCCGGCAACCAGCTCGGGACATTTCTCAAACACTATACTCGCATCAGGAAAGATGTGGAGGTTTCAACGCCGACCTTCGCGTTCTACTATTATCGATGGGCTCTACAGGAGATATCCGACTACTCTACCCGAACATTCTACCTTAACGGAACGGTGGCCGAGAAGCGTCACTCGTGGGAGGAATTGAAACGGTGGGTCCCAGTGCCACACGATTCCATATCTCAGGACATAGCTAGGATCGAGTCTATACTGTCAAAGAGTAGATTGACACTTTGAGGGGAGAACCCGGGGTCTACACTCTCCGTGACCAATCTTGACCGTCTGATAATGGCACTTTACCTCATTGTTGAATTCTTCCTGCAGCTCTTTCATCTCGGGGTATTCTTGTAGAGTCTGGCTGTAGGGATGGAAGACAGCGACGTGTGAGACGAACGTGTGCTAGGACAACTGTTCAGAGGTCACTCAGAACCCTCGAGTCCGATTGACCGAGTCGCGTATTTCAGTATTGTTGGAAAATCCTTGAGCAAACCGGTTCGCCCAGCGACACTTCTCTTTTCATGTCACTGAGATAAGATAGACATAACAACCGCGCAGCACCGGCCTAGCCTGTAGACAACAGCAATGTCTGCTACCGTAGCGGGGACAGAATCATCGTCAACTATGGCTAACGTTGAATTACACAAAGAGCCCGTCTTCGGTCTCAGCATCACACCATACAGTAGCAACCTAGAGAATATCTTCAAACTTGCAAAGACCGCCGACGATCTCGGCCTGGACATTATTGGGATTCAAGATCACCCTTACAACGGAAGCTTCTTCGATACCTGGACACTGATCAGCACCCTGGCCGCGTCGACAAGGCGGATTCGCTATTTTCCCGACGTGAGCGATCTTCCGATGAGACCACCAGCGATCCTCGCAAAGACCGCTGCCACACTTGACATCATAACAAAAGGAAGGATCGAACTAGGGCTGGGGACTGGCGCGTTCTGGGATGCGATCCAGTCCTGGGGCGGAAGTAGGAGAACTCCTCGAGAAGCGGTTGCGGCCTACAAAGAAGCGCTACAGGTCATACGTCTCATTTGGAACTATGGCCACGGTCGCAGCCGTGTAAGCTTTCCGGGAAAATACTATCATCTAGAAGACGCCCGGGCCGGGCCCAGCCCATACCACAAGATGAGCATATGGACCGGCGCAATGGGACCCCGAATGATGAGCGTCATCGGCAAACTTACCGACGGCTGGGTCGTCCCGCTCAGCACGAACATGTCCGGAGACGAAATAAAAATCCGGCAAAAAATGATCGACGAATCAGCAAGGAAGAATGGTAGATCGCCCCAATCGATCAGACGAATTGCTCAGGTTGTCGGCGCAATTGATGAACGAGAAGGATCAGAGAAGTCTGACAAGAAACCATTCTTCTTACATGACAAGAAACCCTTCATAGGCTCCGTCTCCCACTGGGTCGACTGGCTAACCTCCTCATACAAGGAGCTCGGTCTGGACACGTTCATCTTCTGGCCCTCCGTCGAAGGCGACGAGGAGAACCAGGTTCGAACCTTTGCTCAACAGATTGTCCCAAAGCTCCGCGTATCATTGAAGGAGTCCAAATGATCGGCCCAAAAAAACAGCTCTCCTGTTGTTCGCCCCGTTGAGTGGTTCGCACCGCCACTAAGGTTAATCACCTGATGCCGCCCGGCGGGGGAAGAGGTAGGAACCATGTTCACACCCATAAGAGAGGGGGTCTTCAGGTGGTCCACCCCCGACCCTGCCGACGACTGGATGATGGTAGGCCATCTCTTTGTCAGAGAGACAGGCGTCGTTTTGGTTGACCCTCCGATGGTTCCAGGACTCTTGGAAGCAGCAGGTAGATTGGGCAAACTCGAAGCAGTCCTGCTCACGGAGCAAAATCACACGAGAGCGTCGAGATTCATCGCGAAGAGGGCTGGCATACCTGTGTACCTGCCTGAGACGATTCCAGAGGCTGTGGAACCGTCGGAGGCTGTCAAAGTGAAAGAGATAGGCGACTTCGAAGTCTACAAGACCGGCAGCGTCCTGGGATTCCAGGCGCACAAGTTCGGAGAAGACTATGCTCTTCTATCCGATGGGAAGGAGCTCTTGGTTGGAGATAATGCGCGAGGGGACACCAAAGGAAACGTGCTGATATTTCCGGAATCGTTTAGTCTGTATTCTCCTGGCCCTCCATACCCAGCCCCTGAAACCATCCCAAAATCATTCAGGGATTCTCTACGCAAGAGGTTCAAAGACATAGTCAAAACCACCGGGGCCGCTTCTCTCTTGGCGTCCCACGATTACGACATAATCGGAAGCCTGCAAGCGCGAGCTAGCGAGCTTTAGGCGGCCTTCGCGGCGGAGAAGCTGATAACGGTCTTGATGCTATCCTTGTTCTGTTCGTACGCTTTCTGGAACTCTTCAGGCGATATTCTCGCGCTTATCGTATCGCGCAGGATCCCGTTGAACAGTTTCTCGATTTCTGCGAAGTCTTTTAGGCCCATTCTGAAGTAGTTGATGTTGGCGTTGACTGAGCCGAAGAAGGTCTTGTTGCCCAGCACGACATCCTTGTAGAATTCGCCGATATCCTCTGGGGCCGTTGTTGACGAGTAGATTCCCAGAAAACACATTATTCCATTTGTATTCAGCATGCTCGTTGCCTGCATTGCTACCTGAGCCGAGCCAGTCTCCTCCATGATTAGGTCGAACTTTCCCAGACTCTGAAGCGGCTGTTCCATCGTGTTGACATAGACGGCTCCGGCCCTCTCCGCCAATCGTGCCTTAGCACTGTCCTTTGTACGAGTAGCG
>VBBD01000014.1 GCA_005882895.1 Candidatus Bathyarchaeota archaeon
AGAGTACTTTATGTCTCCATGGAATATCAATACTGGAGAGTTCCCTAGCTCGTATTGGCTTCGGATCTGGGAACCATCGATCCCTGGACGAAACATCTTCTCGTCAGTTCCGTCCGGAATTACGATAGTTCTTGAGGCTTCTACTCCCATTGAAATGAGAACGCTTCTCATTCTATCAGTTACAGCTATCACCTTGTTCGCCCGGCGAGCTACGATCTTTTCGACTTCGACAATCAATCGAGCCATTACAGGCGATTCGTATCGAGCGATGTCAGAGTATAGATCTGTGAAGTCAACGAAAACCGGCGTCTTAGTAATGGCTCCAGCAACTATGCCGGCAAGACCTGCGACTACGTTCCAGCAATGAATAGTTGATCGACGATTCTTCGAGCAAAGACGTGTGAGGTAGAGAGAGCTGACTGCAACGTGCATGGCTCTGACAATGATTCTGGCCCTTGAGTACAGAAGTCGAGCGAGACCTGGAAATCTTCGAACCCTAATTCCGTCATATGTGAATGTCTTGAAAGGGCGAGGAATGTCACTTGGAGTCAACAGATTGGCGCGAACGCCCTCCTTTCCTAGTACGATTCCTAACCTGTAAAGTCTGAGATTCGCCCTGGCAGGCGGTGGAAACTCTCCTTCAACGACTAGGAATGAATTTCTCACGTTTCGTAACCCTCTCGCCGCATCAGAAGAGTGTGCGATCTTAAAGATCAGAGCGTTCCGCGAAGATGGCTAAGAGTCTTGCGAATAGAGTATCTGACACTCCCTGCTTTTATTATCCTCCCAATCCTGCGGGGATGCTTGATTTCCTTGAACAATGCGTTCCTGTACCATTCCTTCAACGCTAACCTATGCAGATCCTCGATATCTCCCTTTGAGAGGTCAGGATAGTTTAGGACAGCGTAGTTCGCGCCGTCGTACTGAGTCCAATCGTCCGTCGCAAGCCACCCGTTCTGCTTTGCCTGTTCGTAGAAAGGCGTCCCAGGGAACGGAGTCGCTATTGAAAACTGGACGCTGTCCGTATCAAGCTTCTTCGAGAACTCTATTGTTTTCAAAATGTCCTCTCTTTTGTCACCTGGAAGTCCAATGATGAACGTGGAATGAGACCATATTCCGTACTTTCGCAGCCACTTGACGAATTGCTTCACTTTTTCTATCTTCATGAAGGTCTTGTGTATTCCGTCGAGCGTGGCAGTACTCGCAGTCTCCACTCCAAACTTTATGCCCGCACATCCGCTGTTAGACATGAGTCTGATAGTTTCTTCGTCTATTGTTATATCGCCCATTGCGGTCCAAGGTAAGTCAAGCTGGCTTTCTCTGATCACGCGGCTCATTTCTCGAAGCCGACTCTTGTCCACTGAGAATGTGTCATCATCGAAATACACTTGCTTTGCCCCCAACTCGTCCTTTGCATAGGACATTTCATCGACTATTTTTTGCGGGTCCCGCCGACGGTACAATGGAGAATCCTGATTCATCACACGAATCGGCATGCAGAAAGAGCACTTGTAAGGGCAGCCAAGGGACGTGAGCATCTGAACGCAAGGGCGCCCTGCTATTTCGAAATCATGATACAGCTCAATTGGATAATCCTTCCGGTCCGGATAGGGCATTTCGTCTAGGTTAAACTTCTGAACAGAAGGTCGCTTGACTAATATTTCATCTCCTTTGCGAAATGCAACCCCAGCAAGGTCGTCAATAGACGTCGACGAGCCCTTTTCCAATTCCTTGGCAAGAGCGAGAAGTGAGAACTCATATTCTCCCAACAATGCGTAGTCTATGACTCCGTGTTGTTTCAATGTCTCTGAAGCCAGCGATGTGATGTGGCCTCCGGCGACTGCAATTTTGCAATCAACTTGCCGACGGATTTCCCCGAGAAGGGGAATTGTTAGAGGGAACGAAATTGTAGGGATGTCGACGACGAGAAGGTCAGGTTTCGACGAGACTATTTTTGAGACGAACTCTTTTTTGTCCATGTCGAATGCGCAAGCGTCGATTCCTACTGATTCTATTCCATTCTGTTTCAGAATGGAAAGGCCATACCCTTCAAGGAATGGATAGGGAAGATAATGTTCCTTCATGCCAGGAGAAACAAACATGCTGAAGCTCCACCTGCTCCCCGCCTGAATGAAATGCCTGTGGTGGTCGTCGTAGTAGGCTGGCGGGTTTGCAAGAACGACCTTCATGACTTCATCAGCTCTTCAGCGAGTAAGTTTTTCTCAGCTTCTGGCTGGGGATATTAAAGATATTCAGGGTCTTTTCTGGCTGCGTGCCAGAGTACTTTTTGTGGACGAACGGGAGGTGGAAGTGCCGTCACCATCGGATGATTGGTTGGTAAGATTCCTCAAGTATGCGCATATTACGCTGGTACCAACGACTTATCCTAAGTCGGTAGCAAATCCCGAGAAGATCGATTAACATTCGGAAAACCTGCCTCGCACTAAATGTTGCCGTAAGTTCAATTTCGACAGGAAGTTCTCTTATTCGCAAGTTGAGCAGTGAAGCGACGGCAAGGAACTCAGCATCGAAAGCGTACCTCTTTACCGATAGAAGCGGAAGCACTCTGTATAGTACAGTGCTCCGTGCTGCCTTGAACCCAGCTTGTGTGTCACTAGCCCTAACTCCTGTCAACAATCTTTCCAAGATATTGTAGCCCAAGCTCAAGAACCTCCGAATAGGAGGAGTACGAACTGAAGACGATGGATGGCGCTTGGATCCTATCACGATGTCGGCCCCATCGAGGGCTTGAACGTACGCTCTAAGATCCTTAGCATGAATCTCAGAGTCGCTGTCCACTAGGAATGTTATTTCACCTCGCGCATGAAGAAATCCCTCCTTTAGAGCGTATCCTTTGCCCTGATTCCGGTCGTAGCCAACCACTTTCACTCTTTCTCCTGAGAGGTTTCGCGCGACCTTTCCGGTCCCGTCCAGGCTTCCATCATCGACGACAATAATCTCAATGTCTTGGTAGGCAGTCTCGAACTGCTTTTTCATGTCACTTACGCTAGCGCCAATACAGCCGGCTTCGTTGTATGCTGGCATTATTACTGAGATTTTGCCCTCCGCGAATCCGTCGACGAGAGCCTCCTCTGGAAGGGTTCTAGGTTTTCGTGAGATTCGCTCTAGTAACCGCGTTCCTTCAATCATCTTTGTGAAATCGTTCTCATGAAGTTGGATAAAGCATACTGATTAGTTTCGAAAGACGTACAACGCCAAATCTCCTAGTTGGTATTCCGGAGCGAAACCATTAGGCACGTAGGGCTGGTCGTGCCATCCAAACCCATTGATCCACCATATCAACAGAACATTGGAATACCCGTCTGAGTTCGCCATCTCCACTCCCACCAGAGGATTGGAGTATCCATAATTGATCAAATGCGCACTTGTCGATAGATATGCTCGGGCCCAGCCGTAGATGGCCTGATGAGTGATCAATACTGTCTGTGGACCCATTCTGGAGGCCGCAGACTCAAGCAGCGCTTTCAGATTACCAAGATCAGACATTGGCACCGTATCCTGCGCCATTGACGTGGGCAGCAGGCCCGGAAAGGCGGTATAGTACACCATTGCGCGTTCCGCGGGGAGTGCGATGTAGAGGACCGCTGAGACGATGAGAACCGTGGCGAAGATTGGCAGTATTCGTTGTGCCCTTCCGACCCACCGAATCGATGGTCGGGTCATTGTGGCTAACTTGGCGAGCCCTGCCGCCGCGTAAATACAAAGTGGTATGTCTAGGAGTAGGGACCATCGGTAACTCTCCACGATAGGTCCGAAGAATGGCAGAAGGGCCAGGCTTATAATTCCTAGGCAGAAGATTGACCAGGTTTTCAGGTCGAAGTTCGGCACACTCCTGAGCCCGAGAAGTATTAGTGGTGTCAACGCGAGGTAGGCGTATCCTAGGAATCCAATGCTGGAAGCCAGGCTAGAGAAGGTGGGGAGAGGTGACTGTATCCGTACTGGTCCGTTTCCAAGGACTGCAAGACTCGCATAGGCAATTGAGAAGAAGAGGAATCCACCGGGCAAACCGATCTTGAGCATTTCATAGAACTCGGTTCTTTGTCGCTTCGTCAGAGCCATCAACGTTCTGGACCCGATCAAAACCAACGCGATCACCCCGGTCAACTGGTCCGAGGCGACTGCTAGAACTGTCAGAATAGACAACAATGCCTGCTTCCGAGGCGTTTTCCAATCTTCGAGAAGTGGCAGACTTAGGAGAATGAACGTTAGTCCGAGCATGTTTCGATAAAGGTCCCAGCTGATCCGCAAGGTGACGAAGTAGAGAGAAGTCAGCAGAGCACCTCCGAGCGCCTGTTTTTCGGGCCATTTGAGCCCTGTTCGTATGAATCTGAACAAAGCCCAGATCATGCCCCCGTAGAGAATTGGACCCATGACCTTGAAAATCCAAACAGGATTAACTCGCGTCAAGAGATAGGCGGGGATCGATAACATGTACATCAGTGGTGCTGTCCCAAGTACTGTTACCCATCCTGTTTTTCCCGCCGCCCAGTCTAGTGTGGTTGGGACGTAGAATGCGATGGTGTCCCATCCTATGGGGTAGGGACCGACGAGGATCTCGGGTATGGTTCGTATGAAGAGCGGTATCAGAAACGCTGCAAGGGCGAACCGGTAGGATCTAACGATCTTTCCCAGCCCTTCAGGGACCCTACTGATCTTTTCCCGACCAAAACTAAGAATGCTTTTCTCGACCCCCAGGGGTGGTCGATTTTCCCGCGCCGCGCCCTTCACGAGAATCCAACTATTCCGAGGCCTATTGCCCTGCAGAAGCCCTGTTCGTACCGCCATGAGTAGGCGGAAACATTACCCCACTTCACCGCTAGTTCGCTTGCCCTAGCGGCCAGTACTCTTCCCTTACCTAGGACTTTTCCCATACCTGTTTCCAGTGCCTGCGCTAGCTTCGCTAGTATCCGCACCAACGTCTCCGTCATCCGTCCGCTTCGCACTTTGTCCACCCATCGTATGGTCAGGTCCACCAATCCTCTCTCCATCCGATCCAACGCTCCATACCAAACCCGCCTTCTCAACCCGCGAGTCTTTATTCCGATCAAAACCTCGCGTGTGATAGGCCGCTCCAGCAATTTTCTCGAAAAAGAGTCTGGGACCGAAGCTCGGCTTCCAGAAGAACCTACTATCACCATAACCTTCTGAGACGCCCTTAGAGCGAGCGCTCAACCTTGTTCGCATATAATTCATTTGCGAATTAATCCAGTTAGAGAAACTGGAAAAAACACACACGCTCATCATAAGGCAAAAGAGCGGCAAGGGAACAAAGAGAGAGAATTCCCCGATTTTGTGCCCTGTTTTCGATTCTGTCGGATATACCGTTGTTTGCTCGTGAATCGTTCGGGAGTGTCCCTTGATGTACCGTTAGTGTGACTTTTCACTTGAGCCCAGATTTCGCCCTGAATCCCCTGTCTCGCCCGTTATCCCCACCAGACAGGAAATTTTCTCCGGAAAAGGGGAGGGGGGGTCTAAGTGATCGCGTCCCACGACGCAGGAGCGGTTGAGGGAAACGGTTACCAGCTCAAGATCCAGCGACAGTCCTGTACCTGTGAGGCATGTGCCTCAAGCGTCCCGCATTCTTCGTCCGCCATGCGTGTCTCACGTACCTGACAAATCCGAACGGTGGCAGAACGATGCTCTGGAAGAACGCGTAGAGCGGATACAATAGCAACCATCTTGATCGGTATCGCCAACCAACCACAAGATTCAACGGCCAATACAAGACGAACAGCAAGCCCAAGATGTACCAGTGTCGAATCGAGTCAAACCAGCGGAGACCGAGAAGCCCCCAGATGATCACGCTTCCATAGAACAGCCACAGTGGGCTTGAAAGGTTCTTGTCAAAATTCACAATCCCCAATCTGAAAGATCCGGCCCACCATCCGATCCGCTGTTTGAACCAGCCCGCAAAACTTGATGGGACTTCTGTCGAGACAGTGAAGTCTAGGTGGCAGACCCTGCCAACCGTCTTCCCCTGCCGGCCAATCTCAATATCTCCACCATAGAAGAACGTCGTATGATTATCCATCACGAGTCTCATAGTCTCCGTACTGCCCACAATACAAGCGCCGCTAGTCAGCCAAGGCCTGAAATTCCGAGTCCGCATCGCCAGGTAGTACTCGATCCTCTGCAGCTTCGCCATCGACGAGTCGCTAGAACTAGGCATCACGTTCACAGAAGCAAGATCATATCCCGCCCCGTCAATCGCGGCGCACGCTCTACCCAGGTCCTGTTGCGGCACGGTATCGCCATCAAGGAACACCAAGTACCTTGTTGATACGAGAGGCAGAGCTTCCTGCAGGAGAATGAGCTGCGGGTTGAGAGCTAGCCGGAGAACCTGCCACGGAGACTCAGGACTCTCTTTGATCCGAATAACCCTGTAGCCATCCTGCTCCATCTCCCCTGCAAACTTTTCCATCTCACCGTTGGAGGTGCTGATACAGAGAATCGTCCGTTCTTTGATAGAATCCGTGAATGTCTTGTTCTTGAAATATCTCGGCGAGTTATAGAGAGGAACCAACACCGTGTAGTCTTGAATACACTCACCCGGCAGATTAAGCGGCTTTCTGGCGTAGGAGAGGAGTATCTGGAGGTCTATCAAACTCAATGGGAAGAGAGGTGACCCTAGCAGCAAACGGTGGAATGCCTGTTCGGGCTCCCAGTCAGAGCCGTTTAAAGCCTGTTGCGTCCCCTCGCACCGAAAATAGAGATTTCAATCTCTAGCCATCCACATACTCCTAAGACCAGCGACTCGCCACGTTCACCCAAACATAATCTATGGACTAGCTCGAATCCTGCCCAAGCCGTGGATCGTACGTCTCCGATTCCCTCTGACCGAACTGGGACAAAAGCCCGAGCTTCTGAATTAAGAAGCTGCCAAAACTGAGAAACCGAAAGATCAGAAGAGGAAGTTTACGAGTGTTCTGTGCATTCGCGGCGCCTTCCACGCGTGAGCGATCCTGGGCCTTACCCTGAACACGATCTGGTGTTTTTCGTTGGACCAGTCAGGCTTGTACGCATATTTTCGAACATACTCCGCGTTCAACAGCTTCAACATCCTCAGACCCTTCTCCCTCTCAACAGTCCCCTCGACGATGACAGTGTCCATGCCGTCCTGAACGTGAAAGACAATACGCGGATTGCCGGCCAGGTTTCGAGCCTTCTGAGAACCGGGATCAGTCTCGAAATAGAAACTGTTCTTCTTCCAGATGCCCCAGACAGGAACCGCATGCTGCTTCCCCTCCCTGCTCTAGGTGGATATCCAGTACACCTTCTCCCTCAACAATTTCTCGCTAGCGTGCTTCCAGGTAATCCATCTCTCCGGCTCGTTCGGAACCTGCCACTGGGCCGGCAGCCGAGGTCTAACTCTACGAGGCACAAACCATCCCCTAACAACGAGGAGGAAATAAGGAGCTTGCGTCCCGAAGACCGAATGCGAACCTATCCTCTTGAGATCCCCCGAGACCGGACAGCCCTTCTAGAGATTCGCAGAATCGTCACCCGCTCCCCTGCCGCTTGGTAGCGATAGAACTTAGCAAAGCGACCGCATCCCTCATCCTCGATTTGGAAGCTCCAAGGAGCACTGGAGGCAATCCTAACGTCAAACTGACAATCGGGATAGTTTCCATGTTGGCGGCTTTTCCCCTGTTCTTCCCGTTTGTCACAAGGTATCTTGCGATCATGCTGTTCTTGTGCGGGTTAATCGTATACTGCAGCGGCTTGATCGAAAACACGAGCTATGCAAGAGCAAGAAAACAGGCCGCCGCCCCGAAAGTGACATGCCGAAACTGCAACAGTTTGACCACAGCGACAAGTCAGAGGTGCAACTATTGCGGCGCTAGATTGCAGGAGGACTAGACAGGTTCAGGCGGGAGCGATTTCTTCTCCAAGACGTTAATTCTTCTACGGGAGTCAATTACGACTTCGATCTCTGATCCCGATCCCGCCACTTTCTGATCTCTCGCGCTCCATTCCAGCCTGTTGTTTTGGAGGATTCTCGTAGCCTGTCGGTGGATTCGGAGGCCTCGCGCATCTGCTTTCGTCGCATTGTTTCCTCGAAACCAGCGTCCTTGTGAGGCTTCTCCCGATCTCTAGGGTCACCCTTTGAGGTGTCGCGTTTCAATTCTCTGCCTCTTTGTCATGCTCCCGTTCAAGCTCTCTAATGCCCTCTAGGATCTTCTCCTTGTCTTGGGAGCCCATTCCGCACAACAGGGTTAGTTCTAGTCTGTTGCGGGAACCGTGCTCGGCGATGAACCTGCCCTCTGAATGCTTTTTCCTGACTCTTTTTGGCAGTGATGTCATTTCCAGAAGTCGAGATAGAACATTTTTCTTTTCGAGTCGACTCGGAAGTCGTGCATATCGGACACATCTTTGAGACCGAGGATGGCTGGAACGTTGTCCTTCTCAGCAATGGCGATCCACGCCTTGAGCTCTCGGGATGTTTTCCCTGCTTCATCGTGAAGTCTGAGTCCCGCACGCGTTCGACCCGCATCAACCTCGATTTCAGGTGAGATTCCGGAGAGTTTGACGGGAGCAAAATTTTCCACTCCTAAGATCTTCCGGAACTTGCCCGGAAGGAGAGAAACCACTGCGCCCGTGTCGTATATCATGATGATGGGGTTCGTCCAGCCAGTGTTGGTCTTGAAGGAAGCAAAGACGTTGTAAACATAGCTCCGCCCGATGTCAAGATCATGAGTTCGTCTGACAGATTCGCCGATCTCTCTTCTAAACTGTGTAATGGAGATGTTGTAGGCGAGTGTCGAGGACAAAGGGTTCCCCTGAGAGAATGTATCCTGTAACAAAGTCTTTCTTGACTCTTCGAACGGCAGCATCGTATACCTTTCCGAAGTCGCGGCCTGATGCGACTACCTTGCCATTCTTTACCGCGATATACCGGCTTGGATATTTCCTCTGGAGTTCGGGATACCGCTGGGTTATCCAGTTGAAATCTTGAGTTACCGCCATGGTGCGCCACGGTTTCCTGTGCCCGGCCTCGGCTTAAACTCTTCCGGAGTGTCAGTGTACGAACTCGGGTGAGCTTGTAGAGTTTGCCGCTCATGGACATGCTCTGAAAGCTCGTTCAGTCTACTCGCCTAGGACTTCGCCTGTCATGTTTTCGAACTCTGCGAAGGTGATCTTCGCGGTCTTCCTGCGGGAGAAGGCTTCGCGAAGTCCGGGTATTTTGACCACTTCGATGCGGCCGTGGTCTGCCTTGTACACCACGTGGTCGCCTGGCTTTAGTCCTGCTTCCTCTCTAACTTCTCTTGGAGGAAACAGTTCTCCTTTCTGCCCTACTCGACCCGAGGCCTTTGTCGCCAACTCTTTCACCGGAATAAGCTTTATTCACTCGAAAATATAAGCGTTACACGACGAATTGTCATCCACCAGAAGCCTGCTCCTCGACACGACTTACATGCTCCCGGTCTTCGGCATTGATATCGGTGTAGACTCGGCCTCTTCGATCCAAGAAACCCTCAGCGGGCTTGTGCAGAGGGGAACGGTGCTGTTCATCTCCGACCTTTCCCCCTTCGAAGCCTTCATCAAGTCGTATAGAATCGCGGAGAAGCTGAAGGACGAGCGAGGCAAGGAAGAGGCTAAGCTCGGGTTTCTCTTTGTAGTAAGGGGAGACTGGGCAACGAAAATCCGCCACGAAGACGATGAGATAATAGAACAAGCGTTCAAGATCCGGCTCAAACACAACGACCCCTTCGATTGCTTCATATTCGCCACAGCCCAGGCGCGCAAAATTCCCCTAGTCACCGAGGATCGAGCCGCCCCACAATTCCTCGAAAATGGACAGGTGATGAACTGGGCAGCGCTAAAGAAGAGTCTAAGATCATGACCCCGGGCGTTCTCCTGTAACTTTTCTTTTTTCTAAAACAATTTTTTCTGTTAACTAAACCATGACCCCCAAGGGGGTCCTTTTTTCCCGCGCCCCGCCCTTCGTGAAACGCTGAGGATCCCACGTTCAGCGCTCCTTGCCAGACCCGTCTTCCTTCGTGGCCCGCCCATCGGTGGAAATCGCCCATTTTCAGCCCTGATCTCGAATCTGGAGCATGCCGAAAATTTTCGTTAGGAAACCGCCCGACAATTAAGCGTCTTGTCCCAAAACGAGATCAAGCCCAGACCACGCCCTGATCGGCTTGATTCGCCGATTATCAGTGCCGGACGGAAAATATTCTCTATCAGAGGGGGGGTCCTAGCGACTCGACCTCGAGACGCAAGAGTGGTTTGTCCAGCTGTTCCGTGGCGCTAGTGGTTTGCTGAAGGGCTCTTCGATCAGCCGGCAAAAGGCGGACGATTACCCCATCCTGCACCAAACCATGGCCATCTAGAACTGTGCAGTTCTGAGGCGGATCTTACCGCGCCTCTCCAAGACCTTCTCGACCGCAGAAGCAAGTTCCTCGTCAGGAGAAAAGAAGAGGACATGGTCCAAGAGGTTCCCCGCATCTTTCTTCCGGGTGAGTCGGAGGATGAACCTTGGCGAACGATTCGTCCTTGCCATTGGTCCGGGCTAGAGCCTTGTAAGCTTCCTCGGATATAGTCAGGGTCTTACGCGTCATAGCCCAGATAAGCGTACGTTCGTGTATAATTCCATGCCGGCTCTCCGAGATGGGAGTTCATGATCTGCGAAGCCTTCCAGACAGTCTCGATAAGATATTCCTAAGCTTCTGTCTCAACCGGTAGACCAAGCCCTCTTCCGTTGGCCTGAACGTTTCCGTTGAAAGAATCATTCCAAGCTCTCTCCTATAGCCGCGCAATTTCGCATACAAGACCAGAGCAGCAATACTGAGCAGGCCAGTCGAGCCTAAGACTATCGCGGCCGAGGCTCCCGCTTGAAGCGAACTAATAAGATATGACCGGAAATAGCGGTTGTGCACGTACTCCTCGTAGATCCACAGGGCCAGCAGCAGGTTGAGCAGGGCCTGGAGAGGAATGAGGATCCTTGCGAACCGGGGAATCTTCGCCCGTCTGTCAGGGATCTTCAAGACGGACGTACCATAATCTTCCTGGCTGGTAAACTTGGCCCCTGACAAGCATCAGGCCGACTCTCGGACGTTGCCCAGGACAGCTCGCTTGGCGGATTACTCTAATTGGACCCTTGTTCTTCCGGCCTATATCTAGGATCGACTCGTCTTAGAGTCGGCATCGGGCCACCCGTCCCGGAGTTCATGATCGGTGTGGTTTTCCGTATCATCTCGATAACGTGTTGTTCCGCACCCGCATCAACCCGTCCACCAATCCTGCCTCCATCAGTCCCAACCTTCTCGCTTGAAAGAATCCCTTCAAGCTCCCTCCTTGTCCTTCGCAGCTTCGCGTACAGAGCCACAGCAACGAGTGTGAACAAGCCGATTGAGATCAGGACCGTCGCGGTGAAGGAGACCCCTTGCAGGTTGACGTTAAGGTAGGCCTGGAGATATGAGTTGTTCAGATATTCCTCATAGATCCAGAAAGACATGAACAAGATAACGAGAAACTGAACGAGGATGAGGACCTTTGCGAACCCGGGAATACTCTTCCAGACAGAAACATCGTATTCTTCGCGGCTCGTAATCCTACTCGATCCCGAGGAGTCCAGACTCGCCCTCACTCTGATCTAGAGCGGACCCGTCATATGGGCAACTTGTGCCCAGCGAAAGTGATGAGCGGGTACTCAGTTCTCGCGTTTCCACCACGTTTAAGAACGCTTCCCGTAAAAGAATAATCTAGGGTTTGAGAATGTCGATGTGTGATCGCTGCGGAACCGCTCTAGCACCTGGTTCCACGTTCTGCCACGCATGCGGAACGCCCCTGACGATCAGCCCTGCCCTCGCCATGGTTCCGCCAGCAGGCACCCAAAGGGCGATGATCGGGGCAACCCCATTGTGGCAGGCCCTTGGAGGACTCTTCATGATCATCATCGGAATCGTCGCGCTATCAGTCAGCTCATTCTTCGCGCCCATCGCCGGCATCATCATTCTGATGGGTGTGGTCTTCCTCATCCTCGGCCTACTGGGCAAACCGCTCTTCACTCAACAAGTGGTGTATCAGACAGCTCCGGCACCTAACGCATACCAAGCAGGTGCTGTGAAGCGCTGTCCGCAGTGTGGAGCCGAGATCATGTCCGCCGCTCTCATATGCTACAAATGCGGCGCTTCACTATAGACTTCTGAACGACCGAGAAGGCCACGAACAGACTAGAGCCGGTCCCAACGGCCTAGCTCTGAGTTAGAACCAGAACGCCTGCCCTGAAAGTCTGGGCACCCGATCCCCAGAGTAAGTAAGAGAAGCTTACTATCGTTCTTAATAATCGATCAGAAATTGACCGGGATTCGTGCGATTTCTGTTCTGGATTATCGCACCGCTTCTCGCTGGATTAGCTTCTCTCGCCATGTTCTCGACAGCTATCTCCACAATCGTTTGGCTGTGCATACTCGGACTTCTAACAGTTCTGGCCATCAGGAGGTACGAGAAGCATAACAAAAATCGCAGGAGGTGGAACGAGTAGATGGAAATCCGGAAAATTTGGATAGTTGTCATAGTACATATACCCCTAGTTGTCTCGGTTGCTCTTGGCATATTGCTACCTTCTATGGGCTATTGTCCAACTGGAACCTGTAAGAGATAGTCCCACAGAAAGCGTCGACTCTCGAGGAACATCATTAGCTCGATAACATGCAGTTGGCCTTTGTAGGTTTCCTCCGATATCGACAGGGTCTTGCTAGCCATAGCAAGACATTGTCGCACGCAGGCATGACACTCCTGTCTTAATCGGAGAAAGTGTCCGAAAACCCGAGCCAAGTTAGGACTTTTCTTATCTAGTAGATCTTATTTCTTCTCCTCCTATGAGACCTGTTCAAATCCAGATATTATCCCGGATAATGATGCCCTTGTTGATACTCCAGTTCCTGCTGGGCATGTTCGCCAACCTCTTCGTTTCCTTCTCCACCTCGACCGACCCCAACCCACTAGCAGCAGTCTTCACCGCCGGATCTCCAGCGTTGATGCTCCATGTAGTCGTCGCGGTAGTCCTGTTCATACTTGCCCTCCTAGTACTCGTCGCAGCCGCCTTTATCCACCGCAGATCTCTGGTAATAATTGCGAGCGCAGGCTTCGCATCTAGCGCCCTAGCCTTCTTCTCCGGCATCGCCTTCGTCTACACAGAATACGCAAACAATACGCTATCGTACCTGATGGCGGTCGGCTTTCTCTTCGGCCTGATAATTTACGGAAACCTCGCTGGCCTAGGAGTCCGAGGGTCCAACCTGGAAAGAGAAGCTGGACCCTCGAACATTGCCCTATCTCGGCCTCTAGGGCTAACACTGTTGCAATTGATAGCCGGTGGAATCGTCATCTTCGGAGGCATCGCTCTAATCGGCTTCAACCCCGGTATTGTCAACACTGCACTCGGAGCCATCACCCTTGTTCTAGGGTTGGTCGCATTCCTGTCAGCCTATGCGATCTGGAAGAACAAGACTTGGTCAATCATGACCGCACGACTCGTCAACATCGCCATAGTCCTGTTCAGCACTAGCCAGGAGACCTATACGATCGCAACAGCAACAACCGCAAACACCGTCGCAGGCTCGCTTGGAGGCACAGTTGTCGCCCTCGGCCTATGCATCGGAGTCGTCCTCAATCTGCCCAGCGGAAACCAAACAGGATTTCGCTGAGGCCAACCATTTGTGCGCCATGTCGAAGCGTTCGAAAACCTCAAAGAACAAGCTTCCAAACTTTACAATAGAAATGTGCCCCATAACGGGCTTTCTTCGATGTTTTAGAACCGAAAGAGGGCGCGACATGAGCGATATGCCCCGAAACGCCTATAGCCCGCGAAACCAGTCTTCTACATAGGTGAAAGACAGGATGCGCAATCCGTTCCGAAGAAAATCCAAGAAGACCGAAGAAGCACCAAAACAGGCCTAGGCTGATTCTGCAGGAAGATCAACCCTTCCTAAACCGCGAAACGTCATAGGCTATGACCGAAAGGGCAACCGGGAAAAACAATGCCTCCCGAAATCAAGCCTTGAAAATCACATTTTGAAACAAGTTTCTGAAACCACCCTTTTGAAACCCGGGTCTTTGAAACCATTTTTTCTGAAACAGCTTTCGTAACCCTAATCCCGAAAACGAATCCCTGAAATCGCCCTCGTTGAAAACAGGTAATCGCGGATTCTCCCAGCCCCCGCCGGGCCTACTTGAGTCTCGCAGGCCCTGCGCCGCAATCCGCGCCGGGAACGACTCGCTAAACGACCTAGCCTGGGCTCTTTATCCTGAGTGATTCCAGTATCTTCTCGTCTTCCGTCTTCTTTTCCGCATACTTTGCTATCGTATATCCCAGTAGTGCTCCCGCGTACAATCCAGCAAGCGTTCCGTTGAGGAGAAAGCTCACCGGTCCAATGTTCGTCTTCGCCCAGGACTGGAGGAAAAGATTGTTCTCATATTCGAGAGACACCCAAACAAGCAGTGCAAGGATCACCAGCGACTCCACCAACACTAGCCACCGAGTTCTCCTTACCAGCCGTTCCTGTCTCAGCTGGTCCAGGCCGACCTGATCACCCATAACCTCCCTCTGATCCGGATCCGGTTATATGTGTGAAGCGGATCCGGCGCCGAATCCAGCCTCGATTTCGTCTCAGGGATTAGGAATGCGGCCAAGGTTGCTGGCGGGGGGTCTCGAAAAATGGCCGCAAGGGCCAGACTCGCGAACGCAAACAAAAAACGGGCTGTGGGCGCCCAGGCTAGTGCGCCCTAGCGAAGCCTAGTTCAGAACCCTGCGATACCGGACACGGACGAAAGAAGCCCCTCTAGCGAGGCGCGTTTGCTCCTGAGTGTGGAGCAACCACGACCGTCAGTGTGATTGAGTGTACGAGGGTGCCATCCGTGGCAGTAATCGTTACACTGTATGTTCCTGGACGAATGTGCGCGGTGACTGTCAACACCGAAGTCACCGACGTGGTCGAGACGGAAACGGGGTTCACATCAAACGAGCTGAAGAGCCCGGATGGAGCCGAGGCTGAAAGCGTCACATCACCCGTAAAGCCGTTCAAGCCTTGCAAGGTCAAGACCGATGAGCCCGAGTGACCAGGGTGAATTGTCAGAGAATTCGTATCGGCGGAGAACGAAAAGTCGGACGGCGTCAGCTGAGTTACAGTGATCATCTGAGCTGTGGGCGGTGATGATATCCCTAGGTTATCTGACACGACCAGTGCTACGGAGAAGGTTCCGACTTCCGTAAGACCAAAGGTGTGGATCATGATTGGTTCAGTAGTCATGTTCGTTATCATCGCTCCCCCGGCTATAGGGGTCAGGGTCCAGGCGTAATTCACGATCGTTCCACCGACGTTGGCATCGGTGCTTGAGGATCCGTCAAAGGTCACCTTGTCTCCCTGGTTAGGCGCGGTTGGGGAAAATGTGAATCCGGCGATGGGTAGGATCGGAGGAGTCCCGTAGACCCCGCCGATGTCTGAGTGAGTAATTGTAGCGCCGCTGTTGGCAATAGTGTCGAGACCGGCCGGGATTGTTAGGAAGCTAAACCCGCTCCCCATAACCTGGTACGTTATAGTGAAGACTAGGCCGGCACCCCCGAAAGCCGCACCGGTACCGGATGCAGCGGCCGAGTGGGCTACTCCCGCGCCATCGGTGATCGCGCAGCCTGTTCCTACACCGTTGATACAGTTCGCGACCTGAAATACGGATCCGAGAATGTCATTAGCAACGCTGATGCTAACAGGGTTGAGGACAGCAGGATCCGACTTGACACTTACGTCCCAGACGTTGAACGGATCCATGCCCGTGACGTTAACCTCGTAGGTTAACATACTCCCCACGGCCTGAGCTGGCTGGCTTGACGGAGCCATGAATAGAGCGCCTGCCGCATGGACGGGAAGGGTCTCCGAGGCCGCCAAAAGCATCGGGAGAATCAGAGAAACCAACATCAGAACCCGCCTGTTAGAACGATGGGAAACAAGAACCGGACTCATGGAAAACTATTCCTCACAGTCGCCGCGATATATCGCTCTAATAAACTCTACCGGCCTTGGTTGTTTGAGGGTAGATCTGGATATCCAGGTATCATTCTTGGTATTCCAGAGGTCGAACGGACAAGCTGCATCTGCACTTCGGTGTTGTTCGAAGGTCTAGACTGAGATTGGCCACATACCTGTCATGGTATGTAGATGGCTCAAGCTCGAATCGAGACAAGTTCTATTATTACGCTCGGCAAAACTACAACTTGGATCCCAGCCTGTTCTTCAGCCGATAAGCCGGGTCAGGATTGGAAGACCTGGATTTTGGGTTTACAGTCCTGGGGGTCTGAGATTTAAGGCTCTGGACGCATATTGATCGGGTCTCTTTTTCCTACACTGGAACGCCTATTCATATAGTGGCTTCGAGGTCTCTCTGCGCGAGTAACTATGCAATCTCAACAGCAATCTAAGGGCGAGGTAATCGCCGAGATGCGCGGTAAGACCGACAGCTTCAGCATCAAGGACATCACTTCTAGCGGCGTAAAGCTGGAGAACAACGACGTAGGCCAGATCACCGGCAAGTACCAGGCCAACTTCATGGAGACTGTCAGTATCAACATGAAAACTGACGGTACGAGCGAATGGGAAGGCAAAGGCATACAGATGGCAGGCAAGGACATGGTCGTCGTCACTGGCCACGGCAAGGGCCGCAGGACTACTGACGGAAACGTCGCGTTCGAAGGCGAGCAAAAGTTCATGACGCAATCGCCGAGCCTTTCCTGGCTCAACAACACCAAGGGCTGGATCGAGGGAACAGCCAACCAGTCTGACCAGACGTTCACCGCCAAAGTCTACGCCAAGAAGTAGAAAACGTCAGATTAATCATCCAATCTTCTCTTTTTCTTCGCCTTCAAAGGCCCGTTATCACGCTCAACTGCCGCGCCTAGAGGACAAACCATACTTTCTTACGGGAAAAAGGGAGACGCCAATTCCCCAGTTACACCTTCTCCGCAAGCTACTCATTCCTGATCACCCCGTTTCATCTTTTCTCTAACTATTTTTCCCATAACCTTTCTTTTTCTTCCAACTATTTTTTTTCTGCTAACTATTAGGTGACCCCCAGGGGTGGCCGATTTTCCCGCGCCCCGCCCTTCACGAAAACGAGGTTCCGCAAGCCCTAGTCACTGCGCTTCCACGCTTACCGCCACCTGCTCCCTCTTCCTAACCCTCTGACCGGCTGCGTCCGGCGGCCGCCTAAGAAACACGGCTACCAGTATCCCTGCATAGAACGTTGCAAGCGTCCCGTTCAAAAGAAACCCGAACCCGCCCAGGTTCGCGCCCGCCCACGCCTGGAAATACTGGTTGTGATTGTAATCCTCAGCCACCGCCACCAACAAGAGAAAAATCACCACAGACTGGACGCCGGCCACGATCCTCGCCCGCCTCGCCGCCCTCCGCGCCCGAAGCCCGGCGATACTGATCTCCTCCGCCATACCCAATAACATATGATAATCCAAGCTATATTCGTAGAGGAAGAGAGAAATCGCCCAGAATCAGCCCTGATCTTGAAAATGGGAGGGGGTTCCTTGATTTCCCTCTAACCGCTCGGGATGTACCGATGAAGTCCCATTATCCGCCCTGGCATCCAAGCCCAGTCTAAACCCTGAATCACGAGACTTGCCCATTATCCCTGCCAGACAGCAAATGACCTCTCCAGACCGGGGGGGTCTAAGCGACTCGACCTCGCGACGCAAGAGCGGTTCTGGGAGTCTCTCAGTTTCGAAGCCAACACTGTTCAAGGTTGTGTTAGGATCGAACACAATGTAAACGCGCCGCCCAAATAGTTCCGGTCAACAATTTACGGTTGGCGCAACACGGCGTTGAAGAGGAAAATCGTGCCTGCCGGAAACATCGCTCCTATTTTTTTCGGGCTCGCACCACAACCTGTTGACCCCCTTTCAACAGCCGTGTCCCAATAACCCCGTAAGAGAAGACAATCCGGCCCTGCGCAAAAATAACCTACATTATTTCCGAAAAACAGTACAATAGAATAACGCTGCCAGCACCGCACGCGTTTCGCTGCCACCTTTGACGTTAAGCTAGGCTCATAGTTACTTGCTCCATTTCTTCCGGTTCTCACTCAGCCACTCTGGAATGATCACGGCTCTCAAGAGCTCTTGGACAGTCGCACCCCGCTGCGACGCCTCCTTCGCAATCGTATGATAAGTCTCAGTCTCAAGAGTCTGCATAAACTTCTTGTTATTACGCGGCACTTCTCTCCCACTGCTCCAAGCCCAATAGTCCACTCGAGCATTCTTGTAAAAGTTTGGGCCAAACACCAGGACCAACCACGAGAACGACCATGTCGACCCAACACAAGAATCCAAGAACGGGCGTCAAATCGGATTGAAGATCTGACTCGCTCAGGGAGATGTCGCCCAGAAACGAAAGTGTCGAGTCCGAAAAAGCGTCAGGCAAACCCACCGAGCGGTCTCGATTAACATGATTCACGCAAGCAGTAGACGTATCGAAATCCGCCATATCCTCTTACCTTGCCGTAGCATTGTAACCTATTCGCAATATTCTAGGTTTCAGCGCATTCTTTATCAGCACTATCCGAAAGCGCACGCCATGCAACGAAGAAAAATCGCAGTAGCATGTCTATCCCTACTCTTGGTAGGACTAGCAATGACAACCACCAACATCAACAAGGCACATGCCTTCACCAGCGGACACAATTCGGTCACAATCAGCAACGTACTTACCGGCTTCGTATCTCCAACCGGCGTAGGATCCGGAACCGTCGCTCAGGCAGGCACAAGCATTTCCGTAATCGCGGTCGTGCAAGCCAGCATTCCGCAGCCCGTCTCACCTACGACCACATACACACGGAACATCACTATCGGCTTCAAAGGCGACTGGATGCCCGTCTACCAGAACGCCAGTATCATCCAACTGACAGCCGGCCAAATCAGCTCCGTGACTCTATCCATCGCTCTCCCGTCGGCAGGGTCAGTTAGCCAAGGGCACACTTGGACCGTGGAAATATGGGATGGTCCCGCCACAGGCACCGTCGCGAGTTGCACTTCAGGCGACGCGGAAAACTACGCCACATCGGGCACTCCCAAGTCTTGCTTCTCCCTTGCAAGCGGGACACTCAGCATCCTTACTGGCGACCAATACTCGGCAGCGCAAGCTCGAAACGCAGCCAATAACATACTGAGTACCCTCACTGTGGGCGGTTTCCCCATCCTATCCAACTCGGCCGCAGAGGCTCAGGTGGCTCAGGCAAACTCTGAGCTTAGTCTCGGGGACCAGAGCTGGTCAAGCGGTGACTTCGGAGGAGCTAAAACTCACTACCAGAACGCTCAGAACGATGCTAATGCAGCGCTCGCTACCCAGGTAAACCTTGGAGGCGGCGCGACCAACGCAAGCATCGTAAGCACCATCCTCTCCGGCACTGGAATCGCCCTATTCGGCATCGGTGGACTACTAGCCGGGATTGGCGGATTCTTCTACCTGCGACGCAAACCGAAAGCATAAACTCCCAATCGCCCCGTTCTTTTCCACGGGGAATCGTTTTCTTTATGGAAAAATTTCATGCAAATCCTAGGAGTTCAGATCCACATATCTGAAAAACCGGACCCCAGATTCTTGTCGGACGAGAGGCGTTGAATCCTGCCGTGTAGCCTCCACGCTAGAGAATGTCGACTCTAGCGTGGAGCGTCTACAGGTCAAAGGACTTGGCCGAAACCAAAACAGTTACGGGAGACCTATGCGCGCCCGACCCCGAATGCAGGCAACGGGACCTCGATCGATTCTAGGTTCCGGACTCTCAAAGACTAGTGAAAGACAACGGAGACTTCAGGCCAGAACTCAAACCAGAAGCTGCTCCAGAGAATCGATCTGCCAACCTTTATCGCTGGGCTAGTCGCCGGCTTCCTCGCTCTGGGCAGCGAGCCCTGGTGGACTCTCACAAGCCCGACAAACAGCCACATCCTGTCGATCCAAGTCTCTCCGTTCTATCTTCAGATCGCCGCGACCGGAATACCCGCAACCACTCCAGTCGCGTCCATACTAGGCGCGCTCACCCGCGTCCTGCTCATCCTATCCTCTCTCGCCCTGGCGACAACCTCGCTTCGACCCACCATCTGGTGGCGTCCCCTAGCCACTTGGCTTAGTCTCGCGAGCCTTTCTGAACTCTTCTTCAGCCTTTTTCTCCTCGTCCACACCGGTCAGACAGCCTTACTCACAGCCTACGGCACAAACCCGCCTACAAGCGGAACAATATCGTATCCTGCGAGAATCGTGGGGACCGATCTCAACACATACCTCAATCCTTCTATCGCCGCGACGTTCAACCTAGACTTCTACCTCGGGCTACTAAGCCTCACAATCGCCGGAGCAAGTACACTCTTCAAGATGCTTCAAGAGCGAGGACTATTAGCCGCCGGGATCCCCGGCGTCAAGGAATTCTTTCTCTCACCCCCATACCGACACGTATGGCTATCCTCAAGCGACAGAGATCTGAACCCTCTAAGTCGAGACCCTGAAAACACAACAGACGACCAGCTACTCGACTCGTTCGGAAAGATCTATCAAGCGGTCCAGCCTGGGGGAATAATCAGCATCATCCTCCCCCAATGGGCGTCCACCGTAAGCGACCGGTTCCAGAAACTCCTCACCTGGACGGGGTTCGCCATCGAGGATGCAGGAACTATCTACCGAGCTCCGGGCAAGCCGGAGACGCAGCTGCGATTCAGAAAGCCCCTCGTCCCCCTTGAACCTGGCCAGGAAGAACCTGAAACGATGTCCGTGCTTAGCCAAGCCATTGAGACTGAATCCTCTTTCCCCGACACTCCTCCGCAGCTGACTGTCACTTCCCCAGCAGACTGGGCTCCGAGCAAGATGACGAAACAAGAGAGAGCCATGCTGAGATTAGCCATCTCCATAGTCTCAAAACGAAGAGAACCAGTGCCCTATCGAGAACTCCTAAACCAGGTCTACATGGAACTAGTCGAGAGGAAGGTAGAGTTTGACTCGGCCAGACAGATAGAATCAACCCTCCTCAAACATATTGGACGAGAGCTTTCCTTGGCCGAAGAGCCCGATGGGCAGGGTATCAAAGGTGTCAAGACATGGAGTCTCGGAGAAGAGGATCTGACTCCAGAGCATGAGAGAAGCCCGTCGATTTTCAGGAAGCTTTCATCTCATCGTCCTAAAGTGCCTCCAGTCATGCGGTTGTTGAAGAAGTGGCAGAGGAAGCCGAGGCAGAAGTATAGGCCTAGAGTGCAGCGAGAAGAGGAATAGTTTCTCCTGCATACTCGCTAGCTATACTGGGTGCTACCGTGGAGCGTCCACGCTAGGAACGTGTGGCTTATCGTTCGCCTGATTCCCTTAGCCGAACTGAAGTCTTAGAAAAATGAGCAGTCTAAGAGTTAGAATAACTCAGCTGACGAACAAGAAAGTTCCGATACTTGCGCTCGCTGTCGTGGCTATGCTTGGAATGGTCGCCGGCGTCCTCGCAGCTAATCTCGCCATAACCCCAACCACGAACACCGGTGAGATCGGCACCTACCACACGAGTACAGGCACCATGACAATAGTTGACGATGGCTTGGGAGTAGTGGCCAACTCAGGAGCTGCTTCTGCCGCTGCAACATTTCCCGCGAACGGCCTCAACAACAACGTCAACAACGCTCTTACCGGGGGAGATTGGTTCGACAAAATCACGTTTACTGATACCGCCACCGATAGCACAGTCCATACGGCGACCGTCAGCATTCGGAACGGGGCAGGCACGACCGGGTCTTTAGTCGTTTCCACGACTTTCACTCTTACTGGGCCCGGCGCTGCGAGCACTGGCACCATCAGCGCATATATCGACACAGGTGTCACATCGTTAACGTCTCCGGTCACAGTGTACGTCACCATAAGTTAGACCAGTTTCCTCCAACCCCGATTTTGCGGGGGGGGGGCACGCAAGTCCCTCATTTTTTCTTCGAAAGCGCCCAATCGCGAGACTGCGGACTATCTCCAAAACCCAAGGAGCCAAGCCCATTGCGGCCAAACTCGCTCATTATCAGCTCCGATTCAAGATCCGAACACGCACATCCAGAACAAGGGCTTTTCCACGCTGGAAACGTGGATAATCCTCGGCCGATCCAAGCCCGGACCCAGCCCTGATCAGCCCATCTCGCCTATTATCAGTGCCAGATGGCGAACGATTCTAGAAAGGGGGGTCTTAGTGACTGCGTCTCGCGTCGCATGTCTGGGAGCTCGAGTAGCCCATTCCAATGCGACCTCCTTGCCCGCCTCGGACTCGTTAATCAGAACTGTTACTCGGATTTGATGGCCAAAGGGACTCAAAACTCAAACAGGCTCCAAAACACTCAAGCGGATGCAAGGAAATGATCAAGGCTTCGAATATCTACGATCGACTTCGACGGACGTTAACCTGGTACGTCTTGGGCAAGGTAGTGCTCGCCCTCCTCGTCATAGCCGTTTCAGCCACGTCCATCGTCGTCACTACGACCACATACCAAGCCGAGGTTGGCGGTGAACTAAACGTCACAAACAGTCTCGTTGCCGTCGACAAGGGTTTTTTCGTGGCTAGTTCCAACGCCACCGCCACAGCGACTTCTTGTAGCAGCCCGACCGTCTTTGGACTTGGCACAGTTGCAAACACCATGATCACAACCCAGCACATTGTCTATGATGTTGCAGTAAACGAAACTCTGACAGCGAGCTTCAACACTTGCTACAAAGCAATTCTCATCGTAACTCCAAACGGCGGCACGGCGACGTCTTACGGGCCAGTATTCATGAACAGCACAGCCTTGATTCTCACAACGTTTCGAATAGATTGTGAGTTTGACATCGGAGCAAGTGCCCCAGCTTCTCCCTACTCGTTCCAGCTGACTGTTCAGTAACTTGGTCACGGGATAATACTTAGATTATCGACATCTCTATTCCAAGGCTTTGGGAAGTCTAGCTAAAAGGGAAGATGAGTCGACGTATCCGGTCTTCTCGGTTTTCAACCAGAGCTTCCGTCCGAGGACAAGGACAGAGACTAGACCTACAAAGTTTGCGACTGAGAGCAAGGTCGCGTACGGATACGTTGCTAGTATTAGCGTGAAATATGATACTATGCCCGTTTTCGCTTGGGCAACCACGACTGTCAGGAGGGTTCCGAAGTAGAAGATGTTCAATGCTCCCATCACAACTAGAAGAGGCAGGAGTTCAGCGACGGGTATACCGATATGGCCTATGCCCAAAGCTAGAAGGGCCCAACCTACGAAGGCAAGGATTGCCATTATGGGACTCATCATTAGCACTTCCATATCAAATGCCTTCAAGGGTGACATAGACCTCCAGGCGTCCCAGTGTTTCAATCCCGTCTGAATGTTTCCTCCACTCCACCTGATGCGTTGCTTCAGCAAGGTCTTGACCTTCGCCGGCATTTCCTGCCAGCTCTCAACAGGAGCCAGCTTCGTCGGAATACTTGCTCTCGCGAACCTGACCGCTAGCTCCGCGTCCTCCACGATAGAGTTCGGGTCCCAGAGTCCCACTCTCTCCAGGGCGGTTCGTCGGAAGAAAGTGTTCGAGCCAGAGAAGGCGACGAACAGTTTCAGTGCATACTTCCCATCGTTCGCCAATCTGTACAGAAATGTCTCGTAGGCCGCAAGTCTCGCAACAATGCTTTCTTGCAGGTTGAGCGTCCGATGGAAGCCGTGCACGGCTCCGACCTTCGGGTCGTTGAAGTAGCGCAATGCTTTGGTAATGGCCAGTGGTTCTGGAATATCATCGGCGTCGAATGTGACAATGACCTCTCCAGTCGACTTGTTGAATCCAAAGTTCAACGCGTCTCCCTTTCCAATGCTTGCATCTCTGTGGAAGACTTTGATCCATGGATGACTACGGGCGAAATTATTGCAGATTTCGAGGGTCTGGTCTTTAGATCCGTCTTCAACAACAACTACCTCGAGATTCTCTCTGGGATAGTCCAGCTTAGTAAGCGCGTCAAGTAATCTTCCGACAACCTTCTCTTCATTCTTCACAGGGACGAGGATCGAGACATTTGGTGGATCCCAGTCGTCTCCGGGTTCTTCCGCGGCAAACCCGTGCTTCTTGTACCGCCATACACCTACCATGATTATTGGTGTAGCGTACGCAAAGTAAGCGAGGAAGATTATTGTTAGCGCGAGAACGAATCCGTCTGCAAAATTCATTGTGCGTGCCCTAGACTCATCTTAAGGTTCTGGATTGAAAGCTATTTAGCATCTTAGAACGCGCTCGACTAGACGATGCTTGAGTCTCTAAAACTACTCTGGCACAGGGGTTTTGCCACGCTCGACGGTCTAGTTAACAAGTATTCGCCGTTGATTCTCTGCGGGTTGCTTGCGCTAACGACTTTCCAAAAGCTCACATTGATTCTTCACGCAGACGGCGGGGGAGATCTCTTGGGCGCCGATATTCCGAAAAGCATGATGCTGATGGCTGGGCAGAATCCTTACTCGTCCAACCCTTGGGCTTCTCCGTACCCGCCCTTTCTACTCGCAATGGTAGGAAGCATCATCAGGGTAACATCAGGCAGCATAATGCTCACACCAGCTACAATCGGTCTGATTTCCCGAAACGTTCGGATGGCAGGTCTCCTCGCAGATGCCATTGTCGCACTCCTAGTTTTCCTCGCCCTACGGGCCAGGAGGGTTTCGGGTCTCTCGGCTCTTGTCCCTTCAGCCCTTTTGTTGACTCTTCCGTCGATAAGTCTCTCTCCCTACTACTGGTTCAACAGCGACGTCTTTGGATACCCGATTCTCGCCGGGTCCGTTCTCGCGTTAATCGCTGGCCGCTACTTTGTGGGCTCTTCACTCCTTGCTACCTCAACGATCTTCAAGATTCACCCAATTCTGGCGATTCCCTTGGTACTCGTTTGGCTGGTTAGGAGGAGCGGATTCCCGAAATCGCTTCCAACTGTCATTACAACAGGATCGATTCTTGTGCTCGGCTTGGTGGTGCCAGTCATCTTGCCCGGGTATCTTGAATCTGTTCTAGGCTTCAATCTATCTTCTGGGTTCGGAGGCGGAACATCGAGTTTTACAATGATGAACTTGCTCTACGCAATATTTCCGTCCCTTTTTCATCTCTCCCTGCCCACGATCGTCGAGAATCAAGTTTGGTTGGCTGCGACGGCATCACTTTTTGTGGCCGCGCTTGGTATTGTGTGGTCCAGAGCTCGAGAGCTTAGTCCGGCTGACATTGTAGCAATTGGATTACTAGTATGGCTCATTCCACTCCGTCAGATCTACACGCACTACTTAGTCTGGGCTGTCGTTCCATTTCTGATGCGCGGTCGTCTCCGTCAGACCCTGATCGTTGGATCGCTCCTAGAGCTCGCGAACACTATGTCTTCGTGGTCGTGGGATCTTCCGCCGGACCCCTTTCCGGTGCTGTCTACCGCGTATGGATTCTTCGCCACAAGTCTGGTCTACCTCTGCGTCAGTGTTACAGCTCTTGTTTTCATAGTGAGAGAAATAGGTGTTAGACAGCAGTTCGCCGTGAGACTTGTTAATGGTTCCATGCAGCTTGAGAGACATCTGGTACCGGTAATCGTATCAGCTTGAGCCAGGATTAGGCTACGATAGGAGCGCTACTTTCTCGTCCTCTCTGTGCTTTGGAGGGATTATGCGGGGGTTTTTCCATCTCGAAAATAGACATCTGGGTGAGTGAGTGCTTGCGTGATTCTCTTTTTTTTGACTATTTATATACAATTCACACGTTCTAGCATTGAAAAATTGAGTCGGACGCGTTCAACCCGACGGTTAGCTGCAAGTTGCTGTAGATATCCGTAGTCTCCCCTGAGTAGGATTTAGCGATTTCCGTCAAGAATCGTCAATCTCAGTGCTTCTTCTAAAATATTCCAACCGAAAATGGGCAAAATGATGATCTCCCTGAGCGATCAGGCGGAGAATCTAGTGCGCCACGAAGTCGAAAAAGTCTACCACGGTCGTGTTGGAGGCCTCTCGATATTTTTCGAGCAGATCCTCCGGGACTACTTCCAAGGCAACGGCAAGCCTTCGAAGGCTGTCCGGATGAAGAACGGTAGAGCCTAACCACCGCTTGCACATCAAAGGTCCGAGACGGACTGCACTGGACGTCAGATGTATTGTAAATGCGGATGATCCAACAGAAAGAGGGCCAGTTCTTGCCAACCCATTCTATGGTCTCAAGCCTCTAGACCGAATCTCTAGCGCTCTTACAAAGCTAGGAAGTTCCTCGACGCTGCGGATTTCTGCTCTAGCGAGGCCACGGATCTTCCGCCACATCTGGTTGTCGGCCCGGATTCCGCGGTGTGATAGCTCCTGGTAGAGCCATGTTCCAAGCTCTGCTCCTTCTCTGTCGAAATCAGTTAGTACGATTGCGCGCTTGGATCCGTCTAGCCGTTCTATGAATCTGAGTCTTGGTTCGCCTGTGGCTTTGAGGCAGTGGATGGTTCCTTTTATTCCGAGTTTTCTTAGGGCAGCTTCGTCTCTTCTTCCCTCGACTATGATTGGTACTCCGGCGTCAGACTGTTCATGCAAATCCTGGAAGATCCGAGTCGCTCTCTCCATCTTTCGAGTGTAGAGGTCTGTCCGCGGGTTTCGAATGTGTGCGGGGTATCCTCGTCTGATCGGAGCTACCACAATCGTGTGATTACCTCGTCTCTAACCTCTGCATCTGTGCCAGGGGTTCGGGGTGCTTATCGAAATACTCTCTTACTCCTCTAAGGAGGTCGGCTAGTATTCTTGCCATGTTGGCTTTGAGATCTTGTGGGTGGATCTCTCCGGTCTTGTAAGCTTCTTCGAGTTCTTTGTAGGTGGAGAATTTCAGATCTCCTCCGTATTTCTGGTCCCTATCCAATGTGACAGGATTGTTTGCCCGGAAGGCCAGGAGGCGGTAGTATTCGATTACCGGGTTTTCCTCGACTATTTTGGGTGGGCAGTATGCTTTGCGCAGTTTGTCCTCAATGATTTCAGGGGAGTCGTGGAGTAATATCGTGTTTTCAGGTTTGCTCTTCGACATCTTAGCCGCAATCACACTGCTCAGTTTAGGATCCTCATCGTAGCTTCCCTTGTCGGATCTCTGTATGCCAGCCAGGCCCATTAGCATAGGGGTGTGAAGTGCAACAGGTTTTTCCCATCGGAGCTTGTCGCCGGCCTCTCGTGCTAGTACGTGTGCTTTTCTCTGGTCTATTCCTGCACATGCTACGTCTAGGTTCATTTCGAATATGTCGGCGGCTTGCATGCACGGATAGAATAGGCTGGCTGTTTCGACGTCTTGGGTTTTCATGTCGCGGCCCATGATGGGCAGTGATCGCATCGCCCGTTGGGCTGTGGTAGTTTTGGCGATTCTGATGACTCTTTCCCAGTAGTTGGGTTTGCTGGCGAGTTCTGAGGCCCAAACGTATTCGACCTTATCCTCTGTGAGTCCAAGTGCCGTGAAGCAGTGTTTGAAGTATTCACCCGCTGTTTCGATCTTTTCCATGTCGCCGCCATACTTGTTGTTGATCATGCTGTGCCAGTCTGCGAGGAATATGATGAAGTGGAATCCTGCTTGGACCATGTCTTTGATTTTCGCACCGCAGACGAGTCCTGTGCCGATATGCATCATTCCAGGCAGCCGTGCTAGCTAGGCTGCTTTCCGGAGCATTCGAAGCCCCAGTACGCGCGAGGCTTCTTCTTCTGTTCTAGGACGCGTTGCAGTTCTGCGGGCTGGATGATCTCTACAGTTCCCTTTGTTACTAGTTCGAGGCGTTGCTCCTGGTTCATCATGTCCTCCGAGTTTCCGCTTTGGCTGGTTTGGTACTAAAAGCCTCTATTCTGTGGGTCGAGTTTGGAGCGGGCTTTGCCTGCAGCCCTGTAGGGGGTGTCTGTCGCCCGCGTCACTAACACCCAAGCCTCACTGTGAAGATCTCTGTCTTCCCTCAGCCCGGCTCTCTCGAGGCAGGCGTCTAGCAACCCGCTCCAACACATAGCTGGGAGCGTTTTGTTCTTAATTGTTCCAGGTAGGGCACTTGTGCGTCGTGAGGTCGAGTCGCTTAGACCCCCCCTTTCCGGAGAAAATTTCCTGTCTGGCGTGGATTCTGGGCGAGTCTCATGATTCAGGGCTTGTACTGGGCTTGGATGCTGGGGCGGATAATGGGATTTCATCGGGTGCATCCCGAACGGTTGGAGGGAAATCTGGGGACCCCCTCTCATTTTCAAGATCAGGGCTGATAATAGGCGATTTCCATTCTGTCCTCTTTCCCGAAACATGGTCTTGCGTCACGGCAGCTTCAACGCGATCTGGGTCATTTTTTCCACGACCCGTTTCCTGTCCGAACCAGATTTGCGCTGGTTTCTTTGAGACGGGCATGTTATCGGCTTGTCTAGCCTCTTTCGATCCCCGTGGATTCCCCTGGCGATTAACGTGAAAGATGGCGAGTCTGGAAATCGCTGGCTTAGATTTGGAATTAGGGCTGATTATGGGCGAATTCGTGCCTAACTATGGCTGGGTGTGTGATCGAGGGTGTTACTTCAGAGGCACGTACATGCTTGAACGGGATGCGCCGATGCCCGGTGTTCCATGGACAACTTTCTGATTGGTGATTGCGAACTCTCCGAGGAAGTGTCCGATCATCTCGGCTTTGATCTCGATAGCGACAAACTCCTTGCCGGAGTGCAAATGCAAAGTTAACCCCAGCATCTCAGGTATGATGATCATATCCCTAGCGTGAGTCTTGACGGGCTCAGCCTTTCCTCCACCATTACCATTCTCTCTTCGCGATTGGCGAATGTGCTCGAGCAAGGTCCGCTGGTCGTTGGTCAAGCCTTTGAGCAGAGATCTCCGCTGGCGAGATGGAAGTAACTTGATGAACTCGTCCATTGACATCTGCTTTACCTCTTCCATGTTGTGCCCGCGATAGGTGAACTGTCTAGGCATCGAATATCCTCCAGTTCGGTAGTCGTGTTCTTGTAATTAACATTGGGCTGGTCAATGTCTATCGCGCGCTTCTTCTCTTTGCCCTTCCGGTCTGGCGTGCTGCAATGTTCCCAACTTTCCGACCTGGTGAAGTCCAGCGTCCCACTGTTGTAGGTTTGCCCGCGTGCTTGTGTCTTCCCCCACCGTGAGGATGGGACGCCGCGATCATTGCCTGTCCCTTAACAACAGGCCATTTTCGTCCCCTTGCTCGCTGCAAGAACCAGCGCGGCCCTGCCTTCATGAAGGGCTTCTCAGTTCGCCCAGCACCGGCCACGACACCTATCATTGCTCGACAATTATCGTTCACATGAATCGTCTTACCCGAGGGCATGCGCAGCTCCGTGCCAATCGGAGTATGCGAGACAACTGTAGCAAATGAGCCGGATGAACGGGCCATCGTTCCACCATCACCGTGTCTTAGTTCGATATTGCATATCATGGTCCCTTCAGGCATTTTTCCAAGGGTTTTGATGTTACCGATTTCGGCGGGGACTTCCGATCCGAAGAGGAGCTTTTGTCCGACTGCAATTCCTTCTGGAGCTGGGATGTAGATTTCTCCCGCTCCCTCCACCTTCAATAATGCTAGGGGTGCTCCCCGAGCCATCTCATGCAAGAGATCCTTGACATAGCCCGAAGAGTGCCCGTCCACGCTGTTGTATCCGACCGAGTGGATTCTCCGGTGCGTTGGCGCTTTGAATATGAAATAGCCACGACCACGCCTCTGAACGAGAATATTCTTACCCATTCAGGATACCCCTACAGTATTCCCAGTTTCACGGCCAGCTCTGAGGCCTTTGATTCTGGCCCCAGTCTGACATACGCCTTCTTCTTGCCCTCCGGGGTCACAAGAGTGTGAACTTGGTCAACCTTGACTTCGTAGAGTTCCTCGACGGCTTTCCAAATGTCTCGTTTTGACGCGTTGCCATGAACGATGAATACGATCTTGTTTTCTGTCTCGATCAGCTTGACGGTGTCCTCAGACATCATGGGGTAGGTAATGACTAGTTCGGTGGAGACTCGGGTCATCTATCGTAGCCAGCTCCTGTCGGACAGAGTTTTGATCGCTGACTCCGTCCAGATTGCCAATCGTCCCGGATGAGTTCCGGGAGCTAACGCTTCGACGCTCAAGTCCTTAACCCGGACAACGTCTACGCCTTCAAAGTTCTCGAAGGCTCTCTGAGCCCCCTGGTACTCACTAACCACAAGAAGTGGTCCAACCGAATGCTTTCGGTTCTTTCCCCTTATCCTTTTACTCTTCTTTACCCTGTCAATGTCGTCCCACACTCCGATTGCCGAGAGGAAAGTTTTCGCGGCGGAGGATTTCGCGAACTTCTCCACTTCATCTGTCACGACTAGTGGGAGCTCGATATCCTCATCGAACTTGTGCCCTCGCTCTCGAACAAGGTCCTTCGATCCTGTGGCCGCTATGGCCGAATCCAATGCAATACGTCGCTCTTTCCTGTTCATTGATTTTGCGGTTCGCTTCGAGGTGACGGGTGGGAAGGCCATTCGCCCTCCCATAGTTCCCGGGGCAAAGGCGGCTGTGCCGGAGAGCGGCCCATGTCCGCCGACTCGCGGAACTCTTGAGATTCCCCTGCCTACCCCGAAAGACTCAGCTGTGGTGCGTTTCCCAGCCATCGGGTTACGTCCCTGAGCCTGGAACCGATGAGATTGCTGCGCTACAACAGCTTTAGTGATGATATCCCTTCTATAAACCGCAGTGAATACTGATGGCAATGAAAGCTCGCCGGTGGCTTTTCCATCTGCTCCGAAAATCTTCACGTTGCGTTCGCTCAAGGTTCTATGCCCCCTGCTTTGATGCCAGGCTGATCATTTCCATCTTTGGAGGCTCGCCCGAGACTCGCCCTCGTGCTGGTGTTCTAAGAGCGACTAGCCTGTTTGCCGGTCCTGGAATCGTTCCCCTCAATAGGGTGAATTCCGTCTTGATTGGTCCATAGTGAAGGAATCCTCCTTTCGGTGTGACATCTGCTCCATTGTCTCCAATCTTCAGAATCTGTTTGTTATACTCAGTTCGCTGAGCGAAACCCATCTGACCTGCTCTAGGTACCGAATACATGACGTAGTGTGGATGCCACGGACCGATAGAGCCGACTCCGCGGACAGTCTTTCTCGATTTGTGTTTGAGTTTCTTTATTCCCCAGCGCTTCACAGGGCCCTGAATGCCCTTTCCCTTCGTGATCCCAATAACGTCCACGTCCATTCCTTCTTTGAAAACATCTGCAACTTTCACTTCCTTACCCAGCAGCTTCTTCGCGAACTCCAACTGATCCTTCACAGTCCCTCCATCGATCTTTACCTCCATAAGGTCAGGTTTCTTCTTTCCTATCTTGGCTAGGCGAGGTTGGCTCGCGGCGATGGCCCGCACTTCCACAACTCTTTCCTTTGCGGACTCGAGTTTTTCCCAGCCTTTGTTGTCGTCAAATTTCTCGGGGACCTTGATTCTGCGTCCGAGGTCCTTTGACGGTTCTGGAGCCCATACTTCGCCCGATGTCCTGAGGCCCCCGTTGAATCTCTCATAGAACCTTAACCCTGTCACCAATAATGGAGGGGTCTCAACCACGGTGACTGGTAGAGTAACTTCTTTTCCGTAGTTTAGTGATCCTTGTCGATTGTCAACTATGGTAACGTGGCTTGTTCCGGCCTTGAAGCCCGCGAAGGCGAGGAGTTTCGGTGCTCCCTCGTATTCTGGCCAGAAGCGGATGCGAGGAGCCCAGTGGGAAGATCTCCCGCGAGGCAGGTAGGCGAGTGATCCTCTTCTTGGTGCACTATACTTCCTATGACCCATCTACTTCCCCTCCAAAACGTTGAGTACGGCCAGGGAGCCCCACAGTGCTTCTTCGGTTCTGATAGTCTCAACCCCTTGGCCTGGAATGGTGTTCAGGTTGAAGTCCATCGCATTCGAGACATTCATGCCGGACCGGGCAAGAATCTCCGGGATCCCCTCGTTCGGTGAGCCGAATACTATCAGTGGGTGCCTAGCTGACTTCCACTTCGTGGTTAGGTCTGGCGTGATCTCGCGTACATCCGTGCCCTTCCGGGAAGTGGATATGGTCAAGTCGAATTTCCTGCTCCGTACTATTTCTGGTAGTGAGACGTTCCCACGAGCCACCCTGAACCCCCAATATATGGTTAACCTGCTCGGCTCAATGATTTCTCCCTCGAGTTCAGGCAAGTCCTTCGTTAATCGAATGGTCATTCTCTCCGAGGTTAGCAACTTTGACCTTACACGAACCAAATTGCGGAAACCAGCTTCGATCATCGAGGATGATCCCGATTGCACGACTACGCCTTCCCGCAATAGACCCGGGCTCGGGTTTTGCTTGTCAGGGTGGTTAGGCGTTCGCAAGGGCGGTAGGGTGCCGGCATACCGTAGATCAGGGTCCATCTTGAAGAGCAGCCTCCTCAGGTACTGCGGCGTCTCAATGTAAGTCAGCATCTTCTCGATTAGGCTTGCTTCTCGATCTACTTCTGGCCCAGGCCTATCGCGGTAGATGATTACCTCTTCCACCCGGAAGGTCGCTAGCGCCCTCGAGACAAACCCTAGACGGGCTGTCTTTTCTCGCAGATGAGGTATGTCTAATGTCAACGTGGCTGGTAGTGCAACGGAGACGATTCGGGATCGCCGTGCCGGTTGGGTCATGGCTGTTCACGAGTAGTGGGAAAGATAAGCTGGTTGGACGCTTTCAAAAAGACTGCGAACATTTAGAAATCTAACTTCGAATCATCGAGCATGCCTACTGTTCTCGACAATCAGAAAGCAATCAGTCTGCGCGACACGAAGGACATGCTCGGCGCAGTTGAGAGATTCCCAGAATTCATCAGCAACCAATTATCCGCACGGCCCCCCATCAGAAAAAGTTCCCGAGGCTCCGTCTTTCGTAACATAGTCTTCATGGGCATGGGCGGGTCTGCATCAGCTGGAGACTTGACTCTGGACTGGCTCAACAACAAGATCTCCGTCCCAGCTATTGTTCACCAGGATCCGGCCCTTCCTAGGTTCGTTGGGCCTGATACTCTTTTCGTCACTCTTAGCTATTCAGGAGAGACGCATGAGACACTCACGGCGTTCCGAGAAGCAAGAAAACGCGGCTCCAATCTAGTCGCAGTCGGAACGGGGGGCAAGTTGCAAAAGCTATCCGGAGAAATGGGCGTTCCCTTTCTCGCCGTTCGTCCAGCCCCAGCCCCTCGAGCCGCACTGGGTCAAATGGTTGTTGCAACTGCTTTTGCGCTTCACCGCTATGGAATAATTCAGGACCCCAAGACTGAGATCGAGTTAGCAACCCGAGAGCTCGGTCGGCTTAGGAATCGAATCCAAAGAACTGTTCCTTTCGCAGAAAACCCTGCGAAACGCCTTGCAGCAGCATTGAAAGATCATCTCCCGGTAATCTATACCTCTCAAAGAATGGCTAGTGTGGCTAGGCGATTCAAAAATCAGCTTGCCGAGAATAGCAAGATGGTCGCAAAATATGCCCTTTTGCCTGAGGGAGGGCACAACGAGGTGGAAGCATGGTCCAATCAACCTTTTCCTCTGGCACCAATTCTCATTCGGGACTATTCTGAATCTGAGTTCGAACAGACTATGTTCCAGTCCTTCAGATCGACTATTACCAAGGCGAGCCGAACCACGCCAGCGCAAGTGCGTTTGAACGCGCGCACCCATCTAGGCGGGTTGTTACTGCCAGTTCTTTACTCAGATTTCGTATCAGTGTATCTTGCTTTTCTGAAGGGCCTCGATCCTACCGATACCCCTTGGATTCGGCTCTTTAGAAAAGAATAGGCGGACTCTTTCCAGTCACATTCCATTGCACGTCAGGGTCTGGGTTTGAGAGTGTTGAAGTCGGTCACCCTTTAGCAACCCCTATGGGAGTCATCCGCACAACCTTTTGGCCGATTCCCAACTGGTGACTGACCTCGACGACCCTGTCGACATCCTTGTATGCGCCCGGAGCTTCTTCGGCCAACACCTCCATGCTGGCAGCCCGAATAACTATGCCCTGACTCTCCAGACTCTTCTTGAGGTCTCCTCCAAACCACTTGCGTTTAGCACCGGATCGGCTCATGAATCGGCCTGCTCCGTGTGCAGTTGTTCCGAAGCTTAGTTCCATTGCTCTGGGAGTTCCAATTAGGACCCAGCTGCTCGTACCCATGCTTCCTGGAATCAGAACTGGCTGTCCTACATCTCTGTACTCCACCGGAATATCGTGGTGGCCGGGTGGAAATGAGCGAGTTGCGCCTTTCCGATGAACAGTTACCTTCCTTGTTTCCCCGTCAATAGCGTGGGATTCGACTTTTGCTACGTTGTGGGCGACGTCGTAGACGATCTTCATGTCGAGAGAATCGGCCGGCCGCTGGAACACTTTCGAGAATGCTTCTCTCGCCCAGTGGGTTATCATTTGCCGGTTGACAAAGGCGAAGTTGCAGGCGGCCGACATTGCAGGGATGTAGTCCTCAGCCTCCGGACTTTTGCTCGGACAAGCTGCCAGTTCCCGGTCAGGGAGCTTGATGTTGTACTTGTTGATCGCGCGCTCCATTACGCGCAGATAGTCACTGCACGTCTGGTGACCGTACCCTCTGCTCCCAGTGTGGATCAAAACTAGAATCTGCCCTTCTTTATGGATGCCGAGGCGTTCTGCGACGCGCTTATCGAAGATCTTGTCTGCTCGCTCAATCTCGATGAAATGGTTTCCGCTGCCTAGGCTGCCAAGTTGCGGAGCCCCACGGGACTTCGCACTGTTCGAAACCTTGGAAGGGTCAGCAGCTTCCATGCATCCCTCTTCCTCAATCGTCTTCGGGTCTTCCGGCCAGGCATAGCCATGGTCAACTGCCCAATCCAGCCCATCAGTAACGGCGCGATCCAGTTCTGTGATGCTGAGTTTGACTTGGCCTCGGCTTCCAAGTCCGGAAGGTATGAAGTTGAAAATAGTATCCACAAGCTTGGGGAGAACTGGACGCACATCTTCCTCGGAGAGGTTCGTCCGGATCAGTCTGACTCCGCAGTTTATGTCGTAACCTACTCCACCAGGGCTGATCAGTCCCTCGTCATAGTCAGTGGCTGCTACGCCGCCAATCGGAAAGCCGTACCCTTCGTGTCCATCTGGCATGGTGATTGCGTATTTGCAAATCCCGTCGAGGTGCGCGACGTTTACGCACTGCTGGATGGTCCGATCGGTTCTCATCTTGGAGAGAAGGTCTTCGTCGGCGTAGATTCTCGCAGGGACTTTCATTCCCGACTGGAAGTCTCTTGGGACCTCCCATACGTTAGGCTCAATTTGTGTCAGGGGAATCTGTGTGCTTGAACGGTTGACGAGATCGGACCCTTGGTGGCTCATTGTGTTTCTTCGCTGGGGGTGCATCCTGAATAGCTACCTATAAGCATGGCTGGCACAATAAGGAAAGCAGGACTAGGTGAGTATTGTGGAAACTCGGACTTCACTCACATATGATATGATATGTTATGCTACAGGTCCAGTAGAAATCTGACCGTCACTTTTCCCGGATGCTTTTCTATTTCCATCAAGTGATATGTTATTCCTTTTACCTCGACTTTCCCGCTATGTCTTGTGCGATCGTAAAGCTCTCCACTTGCCCTACCCTTGAGCCTAAATTCGCCTCGAGCTGGGATGATCGATGTTACGGTAAAGCTTCCGAGGGCGAGCTGCTTGACTTCAAACAGAAGTAAGAGCTCTTCAAGATAATTGTAGAGGAGTTCTTTTTCGTCATGACCAACAGTTTGGATTTCCTCCCTGGTCCTGGGGTGTACGCTCTTAGTGTCCAACATTGTCTCGAATAAGGCTAGACCTGCCTGAGAGAACGCCTCCTCAAGGGTATCCCCCCAAGCTTCCACCAGGGCGTCTGTTACATGTTCGAGAAAACTGTATCCTCCAGATATTCCCAAGGATTTTTCGACTCAGTCTTTTTCTGTGTTCTTTTAGAACTGCTTATTAGGTGACTTCCTTTGCGTCTGATTCGACCTGAAGGCGGGCTGACGCGCCGGGATAATGCAAGCGTCCAGTTGGTTTCTTGCATCCCGTTGGCCGAGTGGATTAACCCGCTGATGTGGGTCTAAAGGCGCAGATCTTCCAGAGATGTGAGAGCGTTGGCCTTGAGAGCCTGTGGCCCGTTAGGGCCGCGTGGGTTCGAATCCCACTCCCGGCGCCAAATAATACAGTTAGGCCGCCGTATTAGCAACGGCGGGCTGGGGACAAGAGGCGATATGAACTGTGTACTTGTCCAATCTTACGTGGTCGTGACATCTAGGGCATTCTAGGGTCTTCATTTCGGTTCGAACGTTCCTGCCCTTCCAATTTCCTCCTCGCATTTGTTATTCTTACACCTCTATTTTGCCATTGTACTGGCTTGCTGGCCCGTGTTGGAGACTGCATTGTCCAGCCTACATGGACAGGTCGCTAGACCCGATATAAGGACTCTTTCACCGAGGGTATGATCTCGCAGTGATATTGAAACTCTCCTTCGGGATATTCGGGCTAAGGGCATCGTCCTATCGATAGTATTCGGGGGCCCGCTTGGCTACGAAAGCACTGGACCCTTCTCGAAAGTCCTTGCTAGTGATCGTTCTAAGGAGTTCAGTGTAAGCCGTCTTTAGTTTTGTTTTTGAGAGATCCGTCTTCCTGATCCGTTTGAAGCTGGAATTGGAAATGGGAGACACGCGCATTATCTCTCGAATAGTCTTCTCCAACGTCGGAACGAGTTCCTGTTTTGGAACCGAGTGGCTGACCAGGCCATAGTTCCTTGCTTCGTCTGCAGCAAGAGCTGTCCCGGAAAGGTTCATCTCAACAAGCCTTCTTCCATTCATGAGATATGGTCCGATTACTCCGGACATGCAGCAAAGGGCCCCGACTCGTCCACCTGAGAAGGCAAAAGTCGCTTCTGTCGAGGCAATGACTATGTCGGAGGCGAGTGCAATTTCCGCACCTGCGCCGTAGGCCGGCCCATCGACTAACGATATGATCGGTTTTTCGCATTTGAAGAGTTGGTCCCAGAATGGTTTCACTAGTCCGTAAACGAATTCTTTCGCTTCCGCTCTAGACTCGAACCCTCCGACCTCTCTTATGTCAAGACCTGCCGAGAAGGCCTTTCCGGCGCCGGTTATCTCGACAACACGCGCATTGCTGTCTCTCGTAGCGAGATCTAACGCCGTCCTCATATCGCGGAACATCCCCTTAGAGAGGGCGTTAAGGACGTGAGGACGGTTCATTTGGATACGAGCGAGGTGATCCGCGACTGTGTATTCGACATTTTCGAGCGCTTTGCCGACAGCTCGCATACGAGACGGTGTCGATAACTGGAGAGTAATTTGGCTTTGTGTCGCTGGTTCGAGAACCTTTTTGAAGCGCCACGGGAAGAAACCGATTATCGGTGCACATTATTCTGATTAATCTCCCTTACAACTCAAACCAGAAACTCAAGACAGTTCTTGACCGGGTCAACAATCACGAATACTTACAGAGCCTTTGGGATTGCATTAACACAAACGCGGTCCGAAGGCTCGGACTCTCAGATCATGGGAGAGTTCACTTCGCGATCGTCTCGAACATAGGTTTGAAGATTCTTCGAAACTTGATCGAGGCTGGTGTTGAGCCCAGCATCGTCACGGATCATAAGCTGTCCAATGATGATGCTGAGGTTGTTGTCTTTCTCGGGTCCGTATTGCATGACCTAGGTATGGTTGCTCACAGAGAAAACCATCAAATATTCAGCGTTTCTCTTGCGGCCCAAATTATTCCTGATCTACTAGCGGGAGTGTACACTGACAAGGAGAGGGCAATTGTTACTGCAGAGGCCCTTCACACGATCTATGCTCACGAATCCGAGATTCAGCAATTTACGATTGAGGCTGGAGTTGTGAGAGTCGCTGACGCGCTCGACATGAAAGAAGGCCGTGCTAGGATTCCGTTCACGGCGGGGAAGAAAGACATTCACGCGCTCTCAGCCATGTCTATTCGGGACGTGAAAATCCGAAAAAGCAAACAGAAACCTGTAATCGTTGAAATCAGCATGTACAATGAATCTGGGATTTTCCAGGTCGACCAGTTACTGAAAAAGAAGATACTCGGAACGAAGATTGAGGGCTTCATCGAGGTTGTTGCCCAAGTCGAGAATGAGCAAAGAAAAACCGTACTCACAAGATACACGCTCGGCGCACCTGACACGTCGACTCCAAAGGTTAGCATCGAGTAGCTAGGATCGTCTGGCGAGCTTTCTATCTAGGGATCCTACCCTTCGCGAATTCGAGTTTAGGCCGACTCTACTTTGGCCAGCTTTCCATATCTTCCAACGTTTAGCTGGAGCTCTCCCCTAAACGAGTCAACATATCCGTTTTCGATTTGAATAGTGTCGTTAACAGCCACCTTTGTTATGTTTTCATTCCACAAAGTGACCTTCACCGTTCCGGACTCGTCTTGAAGTGTTGCACTGGCAACTTGTCCAGGTCCGAACTTCGTTTGCACATCTCGGGGGGTCTCCATGTCAACGATCTTCCCAGCGACGTCAACTCGTCGCATTCCGGGCTTTAGTTCCGCGATTTTCAATTGCTATTCTCCTGTTACGACTTCTCCGGTCGCGAAGTTGCCCCTTACCGAGGTTATTCTAACTTTCACCTGGTCTCCCTGGTTGGTGCCGGGTACGAAGACGACGAAGTTGTTGATTCTCGCTATTCCGTCTCCGCGCTTCCCGACGGAATCTATAGTGACGTCGACTTCCTGACCTTCTTCGACTGGTGCTGGTCCGCGGTTTCTGTCCTGCCCGCGGTCATATCCACGATCATACCCTCGGCCGCCTCCTCCCCCGCCGCCACGGCCGTAGCTTCCCCCTCCTCCGCCTCTGCCATAACCTCCGCCACTGCCTCCTCCGCCGCTCCTAGAGTAGCCTCCTTTTCTGCCGTAACTTCTTCTCGGTCTCTCTTCTCCCATTTTTCTTGCAATCCTTTGTGTTTGTTAAGGAGTCTGAACCGTTCTTGGGTCAACAAGAAAAAGATTGCTGCAAGCAAGAACTTGCGAGGAAACGATTCTCATTCTGACCGGCCGGTCCAAAGACGCCTTCTTGAGGGGTTTTTCGTTTGGTCATGATATAAGACTTGACCTATGCGAGGATTTCGACCTTGAATTCCAGGCTCGGCTCCTTGAGCGGGTTGGAACTGGAGGGGGAGCGTTCTAGGTCCATGGAATTGGCTTTGAGCGTTCTGAGAATGGTCTCCTCATTGTCCTTTAGAAGGTGAAGGTGCTCCGCTCCGGTTGTTATCACGATCTTTTTGATATTCGAACCGAGCGAGAGACCCTTTGAGGATTTTTCCCGACGAGCGTCGGCGATGAGATCCAAGAGTAACTTACCATCACGGATCGAAGCGTCGTCAACGGTCTCGTGAGGTTCAGGCCAATTCTCTCGGTGCACGCTTCCTGTCTTCCCTAACGAGAACTTATGATAGATGGCCTCCGACATGTGAGGGCAGATCGGTGCCAGGAGTTTATCGACTGTTAACAGGGCTTCTTTGAGACAGTACTGTGTCGCCTTCAGATCAGCCGGGTCTCTTCCAGGCAGCAATCTGTATTTGATTGCTTCCAGGTAGTCGTCGGCAAGCGCGTGCCAAGTGAATTTCCTTATCGCTTCTATCGCTGTATTGAACTGGAATGTTTCAAAGGCGTCGGATACGTCGTTCGTAAGTTTCTGCAGGCTCGCTAGGAGCCACCGATCAATGAGTGGGAGGTTGGTAGGCTTTTTCGAAGGAAGGGGATCTTTCGTGTTCGCGAGAATAAACCTAGTTACGTTCCAGAGCTTGGTAAGGAATTTTTTCCCGTATTCGAGTTCGTTCCAGCGGAAGGGGATGTCGTAGCCGGTTGATCCCCCTGCTGCCGCCCATTGCCGCAGCGCGTCTGCTCCGACTTTCTTGATAGCCTCGTCTGCTTCTACATAATTTCCAAAGGATTTGTGCATCATCCGCCCGTCGGTGCCCTTCACCATGCCGTTGATGAGAAGGGCCTTGTAGGGCGCTGTTCCGAACAGTGCGAGACTTCTAACAAGGAGATAGTAATCCCATGTTCGAACGATATCCAGCCCGTTTGGCTGAAGGTCGGCTGGAAAAAGTTGCTTGAATAAGTCTGACCTGCTCGGCCACCCAGCATGGATAGCAGCTGTTATTGATGAGTCCATCCAAGTATCGAGAACGTCCTTTTCACCTCGAAATTCGCGACCCCCGCATTTGGGACAGGTGTTCTCAGGCGCTTTGTCCTTTCTTGGATCCACTGGGAGGTCTCTTTCGTCTGGGATAATCGTCGACTCGCATTTCGTGCAATACCATACAGGTATCGGTGTGGCGAAGATTCTTTGTCTGGAGATTACCCAGTCCCAGTCGAGAGACTCAGCCCAATCGATGAGTCTTTGCTTAGCAAAGGGCGGAACCCAGTCTAGCTTTCCGGCCTGTTCCACAACTTTCTGTGTCAGGTCTCGGGTCTTCATGAACCACTGAGGTCTTGAGATGATTTCGACAGGGGTCTGACATCGCCAGCATGTTCCAATATTCTGCTGTGTCGTTTCCGTCTTGTTGATTAGTCCAGTGCCTTGAAGTTCCGCAGCTATTTTCTTTCTCGCTTCCTCGGCTTTGAGACCCTTGAACCGGGAATCGTCAACTGATAATCTGCCGTTTTCCGTTAACGCCTTAATGATTGGCAGATGGTATTTCTTTTGCCATCTTACGTCCGTCTTGTCGCCGAAGGTGCAGATCATTACGGCTCCAGTGCCATAGCGGGGATCTACTTCGTCGTCGGATATTATGCGGGCTTTCTGCCCGAAGATGGGGACCGTAATGGACTTCCCAACCGCCGTCTTGTACTTGTCGTCCTTCGGATTTACTGCTATTCCGACGCAGGCGGCGAGAAGCTCGGGGCGCGTAGACGCGATCTCGATGCCGTCATCCGGGTCTCCGAACCTCATGTAGTACAGCGTTCCCTTGCGTTCTTGGTACACTACTTCTGCTTCTGCTATCGCCGTCTCGTCGCGGGGACACCAGTTTACGGGGTGCTCGCCGCGGTAGAGGTACCCTGATTTGTAAAGTTCGAGGAAGGAGAGTTGAGTGAGCTTGTAGTACGAAGGGTCCATCGTCTTGTATTCAAGTGCCCAGTCGGAGGATATTCCAAGCAGATTCATCGATTGTTTCATTTTGGCGATGTATTCGCCTGTTAGTTTGCGACACATTTCAACGAACTGTTCAGGCGGCACATCGTTCTTGCGGATCTTGAACGTTTGTTCGACTCTAACCTCCGTCGGCAGCCCATGGCAGTCCCAGCCCTGGGGAAAATGCACATTGAACCCCTTCATCCGTTTGTAGCGCGCCACGAAATCGATGTAGCACCAATTCAGGGCGTTCCCCACGTGAAAGTCACCGCTGGGATATGGTGGTGGCGTGTCGATACTGTACGTCTTGCGCGATTTGTCTTGTGGATCAAAGTGGTAGATGTCCCGCTGGTTCCAATACTCCCGCCAAGTGGCCTCCTCGGTAGCGGGCTCGTAGTTTTTGTTTAGAGTGTAATTGGGGGTAGACCTTGAGTGATTCTTAGAAGAATCTTCAGATCCCTTGATGTCTGAACGGCTCAAATTCGGTTCTTTCGAACTTGGCGGTGATGCAAGCTCCTACGCCTGGATAGGGAGGGCTTCTGGTTCTGGTGTCTTATAAGTCGTTGGACTTGGGCGAGGAGTAATTCTTCTTACCACCCAACCTATCGCAACTAGTAACGATAAGGCTCCAACTATTAGTGATGTCAGAACGAAAAGGAAAGGGAGAAGCGAAAAGGGTCCACCGAAAGTAGAGCCCCCCACGAGAGAGATTTCAAAATAGAAATCAAAGAACCAGTGCAAGAGAATCGCCGCGTAGGCACCATAAGCAACAAACACGATGGCAATGACAAAGCCGGATATGGCCGCTGTAACAACCTTCCCCACACCCCAGTTTGTCCCGCCACCGGACTCAATGTGGGCAAGACCAAACAATACCGACGAGATTACAATGAAGATCCACTCCAGCCAGTGGATCCCTCGCCACCCGTTCGTGGCAAAGGTGGGATATCCCGTCTTACGTTTTGCGCGTTCGGGTGAGAGCAAAGATAGTCCGGTGATCGAGAGAAACTTCGATGTGGAAGGGCCCTGATTCGTTATGAGTCTCCTCCAAAAGATTCTAATCGGGATTACAAGGCCTAGGGGGGTAATTATTCGGTAGGCAAGTTCTTCGCCGACGGGGGCGTATGCGAGCCCGGCAAAGAGTCGCGCCTGTGTCGGACATTGGTTGATTGTAGGATCGCACAGTGATCCTGGTGGAATGCCTCCTAGTTCTAGAATTGAGGTTACGATCAAAACGACAACATAGAGCCCGCAGGAGATTAATGGCATTGCAACTAACCAGTTTGAGGAGCTGGTAATTCGTCCAGCTTTCGACAACTTTTTCAGACTCGAGAAGAATTCATCTCTCGACCTTAACCCTGCAGCGAAACAAGTGGCGAATATCAAGATGCAAACCGAGGTTAGGAGCCATAGACTAACGGGCACATGAAATGCGGTGTCCCGTGAGTAAATGTAGAAAGCCCCTAAGGCAGGGCGGCCGCTGGAACTCATCAGGTCGCTAGCTAGTTGGGTTGAGGTGACTAATGCAGACGCCATTCCCATTGCTACTATGTAGGTAAGAAAAACGAAGAACGCCGCTATGGTAGATATCCAGCCAAGAACTGCCCGTGAGGTTGGACTCATGGGCTTGTTTGACTAGCAGACTGGTATTTTGCCTTCGGTCAGGCGTTTGGTGAAGTCGTTAATGTTGTTTAGGTCGGACTTTGCAATCTCTGAGGCGGCTTTGGAGACTTGCTTCAGTTCTACTCCTCTGTCGAGGATGAGCTCCACCCCTGCAACTTTGGGTTCATTGATCGGCCTTCCGATTTGGCTGAGAAGCCAGACGTAGACTTCTCTTACGCCCGGGACTTTTTGATGGACGTGTTGGGCGATTTCGTAGGTTAGAAGGTTGTAGATCTTTCCGACGTGGCTGACCGGGTTTTTGCCGGCTGCTGCTTCCGAGCAGGTTGGACGGTTGAGTGGTATGACGCCGTTGACTCGATTTCCTCGGCCTACTTGTCCACCGTCGCCATCGTCAGCTGAGGTTCCGAGAACGGTGAGGTATATTCCTCCCATGCCTCGTCCCCTCTTGTCCAGAGTATTGATGTCAACATTCACGCCGTCGAACTTGACCCTCGACTTGACGAA
>VBBD01000047.1 GCA_005882895.1 Candidatus Bathyarchaeota archaeon
GGCCGGCTCCACAATCACCGTGAAGAATCTGGAAGGCGCTTCCTCTTTGTTACCGCACTTCGGGCAGGCAGGCAAACGAGCTTCTCTCATCCTTTCTTGTTGTGTTAAAAGCTTCCTACTCTGGTTCAGTTAACTCTTCGGCTCGTGGCGGCTAAATATCCGTCTGACATGAAACGATATGCGAGCAGTCAAGGCAATCCAGTTCAGGTATGTAGCCTCGGATGAACTAGCCTCCCTCTTCGAGGGCTTCCGCTTGATGTGCAACGATGCGATCAGAATCGCCCTCAAGGAGAAGCCTAGAAGTAGGACGGAGAGTGTGGTGCCCTTCCTGCAGCAGGGCGGGGATAGGAACGTAGTCCCCTCAAGAAACATAATGGCCCCTTGGTTTGTGCGGCTCGGCCATCCAGGGGAAGCCGTGAAGGGGAACCTCGAAGGCAGGAGAAGGCGAGTAATCCCCCGAGCAGATGGATGGAGGTTAGCGTCGGTCATGGGCCGAAGAGTTGACAGAACCCTACTGCTCTCTGATAGACTCGAGCTCCGAGACAGCAGACCATAGTGTAACTCTGGCGAAAGAGGGCATGTTAGGGTCCTGCGCGACTTCGTCGAGGAGGCTTATCGCGTTGGCTGCTCTCACGGCGAGGCTCTGCTTCGGGTCCTGGAGCATCAAGATTGAGTCCTTGACTATCTTCCGGATGTTCCTGGGCGTTATGTTCGAGTCGGCTATCTGCTGGAGCGTCGTGGTTGCCTTCGCCAGTTTCGGAACTTGTTCGACGAGGCGCAACCCTCCTAAAGGAACCCTGTACTGTTTGTGGCGGTGTCCAAGTAAGGTACCACGGGAAGGTCATCTGCACGAGTCACGACGACCTCTCTGGAGTGCTCACCACGGAAGAGGTTACGTACGAGGCTGTGGCCTCGTCTCTCCGTACGCTTCTACTCTCGAAGGCGAGGGAAGCTGCTGACCTGCTGGAGAAGGAGCAGGACACGCTCAAGCAGGACCAGCTGGTCTCGCTCATCTCGAAGTATGTGGAGTTACTCCAAAAGCTGCCCGAGCATCGCTGAGATACACCTTAAATGAGTGGCGGAGAGGGATCTGCATCTTGGTCCTGAGGATTGGTCAAAGAGTCCCTGAATTCTCTCTGCCTGATTACAACAAGCAGCAGAGAGGCCTCGCGGAATTCCTGCAGAAAGGAACGACCACCCTGGCGTTCTTTCCTTTCGCCTTTTCTGGCGTTTGTGACAAGGAGATGTGCACCTTTCGTGACGGGCTCTCGAGAATCAGTGGCGTGGGAGGTCAGATTACGGGGATAAGCGTAGATAGCCTCTTCACTCTGAAAGTCTTCGCGCAGACGTATGGGCTGCAGTTTCCCCTCCTCAGCGACTTCAACAAGAAGGTCACCAAGCTATACGGCGTACTGCAGGATCCTTGGGTGGGGTATGGTTACAGGGGGGTGGCAAAGAGGTCTGTTTTCGTGGTGGATATGAAGGGGATCTTGAGGTACAAGTGGATAACCGATGTCCCCAGCAACGAGCCACCCTATGAAGAGGTTATGGCCGCCGTCGCCAAGACGCCGCGATAGTTTTTATAGGAGTTGACGCTTCTTACCCCAGAATGACTCAGGAAGCGGAGATTAAGCCAATAGTCCAGATGACCGAGACAGCCGCCAGGGAGCTCAAGGCATATCTGGGAAAGCAGGGGAAGCCGAGTGCGGGGCTTCGTGTCTTCGTTACCGCGGGAGGGTGTTCTGGGCTCTCTTACGGAATGGTTCCTGATGAGAGGATAACTGAAGACGATTACGTAGTCGAGGCGTATGGCGCCAAGGTGATTGTCGACAAATCCAGCGCCCCGTTCATCGCAGGGTCGATTATCGACTACAGGAGCGAGAAGCTGATGGGGGGAGGTTTTGTGGTGACAAACCCCAACGCGGTATCAACCTGCGGCTGCGGGGAATCGTTCAGAACGGTCTAACGCATTAGGAAACGGGTTCTCACAAAAAAGTAGATAACGGCTCCTTTGGCTCCGGCAGTCTTGCCGGGGTGGCGGAGCCTGGTAACGCGCGGGCAATCCACTTGTCGGAGTGGATCCGCAACTCGAGATCGTTCAGGCAAGTCAGCCCGTGACCCTATGGGTCGTGTGGGTTCGAATCCCGATGGGAGGAAGCCTCAGCATTGAAGGAAGGTGACTCGGGCGAAAGTCCCACCCCCGGCGCCCCAAACAAGACTATTACAAGTTTGTTTGGCGAAAAGAAGGCGGAAATCGTCCGATTTACGAAAAGATGTGCCGCCGAATTAGCCGCGGCCTGAACCCGTCACTCTTTCCTCTTGCTCTTGGCAGGCGCAAGCATGTGGCTCCACGTCACGAAGCAATCGATGATTTCGCTATTGTCTGAGCTTTCTTGAGAGGAACCACTTTGTGAGCTCCCACGCGTCCTCCGCGGCCGCCCCGTTGTAGGTTTCTCTGTTCGAGTCATTGAAGAACCCGTGCCTTGTTGCAGGGTACACCTTGAGAGTTAAGTCCTTCCCTGAGGCCAAGACGGACTGGACGAATTCAGGAATTTTTGAGTTGATTATTTCGTCCTGTTCTGCGTGGATGGCCAAGATTGGAGCCCTGATCTTCTGGACCCCAAGAGTGTCTGGAGGCTCCCCGTAGAAGACGACGCACGCAGTCAGCTGCGACAATCTTGTGGCGACTCGTGCAGAGATTCCGCCCCCCAAGCAGAATCCCAGGGTTGCAACTCTAGGAGTTCTCTCGTAAGAGTATTTCACAGATGCGACCGCGTCATCCAGCATCTGGTCCCTGAAGTCCTGGTTGTAGAGTGTCGTGGCCACCCGCATAATCTCGTGTGAAAGGCCTTTCTTTGCCAGAGCCTCCCTGACCCTGTTTATGTCACGTCTCTCAAGCAAAGAGAGGTTCCACACTCCCTCCATCGCTGCACGTATCTTTTCTGGGACAAGCAGCTCATTATGCTTCCAGTAGAGGTCTGGGGCGACCGCTGTAAACCCGAGTTTGCTGATGCGTTTACACACGTCCTCTATGTGTGGCACGAGACCCCACACTTCATGGAGGACGACCACGGAGCCAGCGGGGGACGCGGGTTTGGCGAAGAACGCGGGCACCCTCCCACCGGTGCTCTCAAAGCTCAGATGACCTTGCTCCAATTAAGTCGCTCCCTCGAAAGAAGGGATGTTTAAATCAGAACGATGCCGATGTGTTGCCAGCCTGTCATGAAGGTTTCTTTGGTTTGGCACACCCCTAATCCGGAGAGGACCATTGCTGTCGCAATGCGACGCTGTTACAGCACTAAGCCCATTGAAGATATTGAAGTGGAACTGGAGCAGAAGGGACGGGAGTACTGGAAGTATCTCCTGACGCGGGCGCTACAAGACAAGTCGCTGGATGTCTTCGAGCACTATTGTCTGGAGCTGTTGATTGAGGACACGCCGGAAGCTGAGATGAGAAGAGTGGCTACCGCATACCCTTTCATTCGCTTGCTACCTTTGAACGGCAGGGACTGGTTGGTCGCGATGAATGCACGAACCCTAATCGAGATGTGGAGGGACGAAATTCACAAGCCATTCGCAAGTACCATCGTCGAACGGCTGAATGCGAATGGAACCAGCCCGGTGTTCAATTCCGTGGTCTTTGGAGTTTGATCGTATGCGAGTGAAGCTTCTTTCTCACACCGAACTCGAAGCCGTGAAGCATGTTCTGCGCGTCAAGAACGTGTCGTTTGACCCGTCCCAGTTGCTTGATCATGTCGTATACATGTTCGAGATTGAGGACTGCAGCCGGGTGACGACCCACCAGCTCGTTCGGCACAGACTCGCCTCGTATGATCAAGAATCGCAGCGCTTCTCCTCGGCATCGAGGGAAGGCTTCGTCACGCCCCCTAGTGTGCAGTCGAACGAGAGCGCCATGAGAGTGTACGACCAAGCGCTGAAGGCGGCGTATCAGGCCTTCGAGAGCATGATCGCTTTGGGCGTGCCTAAGGAGGACGCGAGATATGTTCTGCCTAACGCCATAAAGACGAAGCTGGTGATGACGGTGACCGCGAAGAGTTTGATGCACATCGTCTGGCAGCGGACTGCACTCCAGGCTCAGTGGGAAATCAAGGAGGTTGTGAACGTGATGCTGAATCTGGCCAGAGAGGCCACCCCTGAACTCTGGACGAAGATTATCGAGAGGTAGAGGGATGCTGAGTCATGTCTTCGGGACCGCCGGGGTTAGAGGGGTCTTCAACAAGACTCAGACGCCTGTGCAGGTCTACCGGTTTGCGGAGACGACCGCCTTCGTTTTCGGACGCGGTACTTACGGAGTAGGGTGGGACGGCCGAAAGACTTCGGCCTTGTTGGCGAGAACCATAACCGCCGCCATTAACTCGACCGGCAGCGAAGCGTTGCTCTTCGGTCTGGTGCCCACGCCTGTGACCGCCTTCGGGGCAAGGGGCAGAATGTGCTCCATCGGTTTTTCGGTTACGGCTTCGCACAACCCACCAGAATTCTCTGGCGTGAAGCTGTTCAACGGACGGGGGATGGAACTCTCTCAGTCGGATGAGGAGAGGGTGGAGAGAGCTCTCGCAGTAGAGGTCAAGAAGAACTCGACGAAATTTGGTTTGGCTACGCGAGACGTTGAAATCTTCTACGAGTACAGGGGAGCGCTACTTTCGAGGTATCAGCCAGCGGGCAAGAGGCTGAGAATCGCGGTAGATTGTGCAGCTGGGCCGGGGGGCTTGATCACTCCGTACGTCCTCAAAGGTCTTGGTCATGATGTTATACCGGTTAATGCTCAGGTATCTTGGCGCTTTCCGGGACGCCAACCGGAGCCGACCGCCGAGAATCTCGAAGAGTTCGGCAGAATGGTTCCTAACTTGGGCGTCGACTTCGGGTTCGCTCATGACGGAGACGCTGACCGGCTGGTGATAGTGAACCGGGCAGGCCGCGTCCTCCCAGACTCGGTATGCTCAATCTTGGCCCTAAAAGGGTTGGAGAAGACT